>CAZGYQ010000098.1:0-11659 GCA_964530695.1 uncultured Caulobacteraceae bacterium | reverse complement strand
TCGGGTAGAACAGAGCGCTGCGCCAGACGCCGCACTCAATCCTGCGCCACGCCCCCGCACCCTCGCGCTGCGCGCTCGACCTCTCCCCCTCGCAGGGGAGAGGTGGTAAAATCGAGTTATTCCGCCATCGCCTCGACGGGACGTGCAGCCTTCACCGTCTCCACCGGATGCGAGAACGCCATCGCGTCGTCGTCCACGGGGCCGAACTTCAGGTCCATGAGGTCGCGCATGTAATTCTGGTGCAGGCGCCACGGGCTTTCCTTGCCCTGCTTCGGGAAGCGCTCCATCGCGCGCTGCACGTAGCCGGAGGAGAAGTCGAGCCACGGATCGGTTTCCATCGGACCGCCGCTGAGGCGGGGCGTGGCCTGCAACATGCCGATGTGGTCCATGTGGTTGATGAGGCGGCACACGTATTCGCACGTGAGGTCGCACTTCAGCGTCCATGACGCGTTGGTGTAGCCGAACGACGACGCCAGGTTCGGCACGCCGGAATACATCATGCCCTTGTAGGCGATGGTCTTGGCGAAATCGACGACCTTGCCGTCCACGCGGATTTCAAGCCCGCCGAGCAGTTCAAGCACGAGCCCGGTCGCCGAGACGATGATGTCGGCGTCGAGCTTCTGGCCGGAGGAAAGCTGCAGGCCCGTCTCGGTGAAGGATTCGATGGTGTCGGTGACGACAGACGCCTTGCCGTCCTTGATCGTCGCGAAAAGATCGTTGTCGGGCACAAGGCACAGCCGCTGGTCCCACGGATTGTAGCGCGGCGTGAAATGGCGCGTGACGTCGTAGCCGGGCGGCAGCTGCTCCTTCACCATCTCGATGAGGCGCGCCTTCACCTTCGCCGGATTCTTCCGCGCCATGTTGTAGAAGAACATCTGCATGAGCACGTTCTTCCAGCGCGTGATGGCGTAGGCCATCTTCAGCGGGATATGCGCGCGCAGCCAGTTGGCGAAGGCGTCCTCCGCGGGGCGCGAGGCCATGTAGGTCGGCGAGCGCTGCAGCATCGTGACGTGGGCGGCGTCCTTCGCCAACTCCGGCACCAGCGTCACGGCGGTCGCGCCAGAGCCGATCACGACGACGCGCTTGCCCTTGTAGTCGAGATTTTCCGGCCAGAGCTGCGGGTGCACGAAGGCGCCCTTGTACTTGTCCGCGCCGTGCCATTCGGGCGTGTAGCCGTTGGCGTATTTGTAATAGCCCGCGCACATGAAGATGAAGCTCGCGGTGAAGCGCGCGACCTCGCCGTTTTCGCGCTCGGCCTCGATGGTCCACAGCGCATCCGCGCTCGACCACGACGCGCGCTTGACCATGTGGCGATAGCGGATGTGCGGGTCGACGCCGTGTTCCGTCGCGGTCTCGCGCACGTACTTCAGGATCGACGGACCGTCGGCGATGGCCTTGGCCTGCTCCCACGGCTTGAAGGCGTAGCCGAGGGTGTACATGTCGCTGTCGGAGCGGATGCCCGGATAGCGGAAGAGGTCCCACGTGCCGCCGCTCGCGCCGCGGCCTTCCAGGATCACGTAGCGCTTGCCGGGCGAATGCTTCTGCAGGTGGACGGCCGCGCCGATGCCGGAGAGGCCTGCCCCCACGATCAGGACGTCGAAGTGTTCAGTGGCCAAGGCGCGGCTCCAGCGGCGGAAGATGACGGGGTCGTCACCGACTATGCCACAGAATGGGCCGCCCGGAAGACCCCCACCCGTAGGGGCCCCGCAGGCAGCCGCTGGTTCTGCCTAGAACTTCACGCTGATCCCCGCCTGCGCGAGGCGCGGGGCGCCCGGCAGGATGCCGCGCGAGCGGTCGACGATGTAGACTTCGTCGAAGACGTTCTTGACCGTGACGAAAAAGGTCGTGCGGTCGTCGAAGGGCCGCACGTTGGCCGCGAGGTTGACCACCGTGGCGTCCGGGATGAGCCCGCGCTGGCCGCTGGCGACGGTCGCCGTGCTGTTGAGATCGTCGGTGAACATCTCGCCCGTGTACTGGATCTCCGCCTGCGCATCGAACCAGTCGCCGCGCGTGTAGCCGATGGCGGCCGACATGATCCACTCCGGCGCGTAGGGGAGGCGGGCGCCGCTCACCGAAGTGGTGGTGAAGCCCGTGATGGTGGAGAAGCGCCGTCCCTCGAAGTTTGCATCCGCGAGCCAGGTGATCGCGGTGCGGAAGGTGATGTCGTTGGCCTCCATCATACCCATCTCGCGCAGCGAGGCGTTGAGCGATCCCTCGAACCCGGCGTGGCGCGTTTCGCCGGCGCTGGTCAGCGTCGCGCCCACGCCGCCGGCGACGGAGGCCGGGATGATCTGGTTTTCGAAGTCGAGCAGGAAGCCCGCCACGTCGAAGCGCACGCCTTCGGCGATGTCGCCGCGCAGGCCGATCTCGTAGTTGACGCTTTTTTCCGCATCGAGATCCACCACGCCGCCGGCGTTGGTGACGACGTCTTCCGTGCGCGGCGGCGCGAAGCCGCGATGGACGCCGGCGTAGACGACGAGATCGTCGCGCAGGTCCCATGTGACGCCGAGGCCGGGGATCACTTCGGTGAGGTCGCTCGCGCCGCGCTGGCCCGTCAGGCCGTTGATGCGTTCGTACTCGATACTTTCCACGCGCACGCCGGGGCTGACGCGCAACGCGCCGAAGGTCGCCGCCGCCGTCAGCCAGCCTGACACCGCTTCCGCGTAGCGCAGATTGTATTCGGCGACGCCGCCATTGGCGCCGCGACCGGGCGTGCGCGCGGTCGGCGTCGCGCCGTTGAACTGCAGGCGGTTCTGCCGCTCGGTGTGCCAGCGCGCGCCGGCCTCCGCTTCCACGGGCGCGCCGAACAGCACGCCGTTCCAGCCGAGGCGGCTCTCGATGCCGTAGACGTTGTATTCGCGCAGGCGGCCTTCGTTGCCGCACGTGGTCGAGAGGTTCGCCATGCCGCCGCATGACGTGTCGTTCGGGCGTTGGCTCGAGTTGGAGGACTGGCGCCACCAGTCGCGGTCGAACCAGATCGAATAGACCGACGTGGTGAGGCGCACGCTGTCTGCGACATCCCAGCCGTGCGTGGCGGAGGCCGTGAAGCGTTCTGACTCGAAGCGGTCATTGGGGAAGGGGTTGGCGTAGGGATCTGCGGCGTATTCGGCTTCGGTGAGGCCGGAATAGCTGATCTGGCTGTCCTCGCGTGCGCGACCGAGGCGCACGGTGAGCTGGTGATCGGGACCGAAGTCGCGCTCGGCCTTCAGGTAGAGATCGTCGAACTGCAGGCCGTGATTGGCGCGCACGCCGTCGAATTGCGTGTAGTTCGCGTGCGCGAGCAGGCGCGTGCCGAGCACTTCGCCGCCGATGGAGCCGTCGAGTTCGCCGTAGCCGTTCGAGCCGCCCGCCGCGAGCACGCTCGCTTCAAAGACGGAAGGCGCCGACGGCGTGATGTAATTGACCACGCCGCCGACGGTCTGCGGTCCGAAGCGGATCTGGCCTGAGCCCTTGAGGATTTCGATGCGCTCGAAGCGGCGGATCGGGGGATGGGAATACGTGGCGTTGTCGCCGTAGACGCCGTAGGTCAGCGGCAGGCCATCCTCCAGCAGCAGCGTCTTCGACGAGCGTGTCGGCGAAAGCCCGCGAATGCCGATGTTCGGCCGCAGGCCAAGGCCTTCCTCATCGCGCGGGAACACGCCCGCCACCTGCCGCAGCGCCTCGTTCACCGTGAGGATGCGCGCGCGCTCCAGATCCTCGGTCTCGATGGTCGCGCCGGAGCCCGGCGTGTGGAGCAGGTCCGTTCGTGTGCCGACGACGATGATCTCCGGGCCGGTTGCGGCGGTGGCGATCGGGCCAGGTTGTTCCTGGGCGTGGGCGGGCGTCGACAGGGCTGCCGCCAGGGCGGCGGATGCGAGCAGGAACAACGATCTGGACATGGAATCCCTCTTTCCTGTTGCGAGTAACTCTCAACTGATTTGCGATCAAGTCGCATTTGCGAGTGGCGCATTGTCGCGGGCGCGATGCGATGGCCGGGGAGGGTCGGGTTGCTTGACGATCTGGCCGCGCCGGGCTTGAGACCTTCGCCTGCAGCAGCGCTCACCCGGAGATGTTCCCATGTCGGCCTTCAACACGCTGATCGTCGAAACGCACGGCGCGGTCGGCCTCGTGAAGCTGAACCGGCCGCAGGCGCTCAATGCGCTGAACAGCGAACTGCTGGGCGAACTGGGCGTCGCGCTCGCCGCATTTGAAGCGAACGACGTCATCGGCTGCATCGTGGTGACGGGCTCCGAGCGCGCCTTCGCGGCGGGCGCCGACATCAAGGAAATGTCCGAGAAGACCTTCGGCGAGATGTACGCGTCGGATTTCTTCGGCGACGCCGATCACCTCGCGCGCTGCAGAAAGCCCACGATCGCTGCGGTTTCGGGCTTTGCGCTCGGCGGCGGGTGCGAGCTGGCGATGATGGCCGACATGATCTTCGCGTCGGACACGGCGAAGTTCGGCCAGCCGGAAATCAAGCTCGGCGTCATTCCCGGCATCGGCGGCACGCAGCGCCTCGTGCGCGCGATCGGCAAGGCCAAGGCCATGGATCTGTGCCTCACCGGACGGATGATGGATGCGGCGGAAGCGGAGAAGGGCGGGCTCGTGGCGCGCGTGATCGCCGCCGACAAGCTGATGGAAGAGACCATGGCCGCCGCCGCCGTGATCGCGGGCTTCTCCAAGCCCACGCTGATGGTCTGCAAGGAAGCGATCAACCGGGCGTTTGAATCGACGCTCGCCGAGGGCATCCGCTTCGAGCGGCGCGTGTTCCACAGCCTCTTCGCCACCGAAGACCAGAAAGAGGGGATGGCGGCGTTCATCGCCAAGCGTCCGCCCGCGTTCAAGGATCGCTAGACGCGATGTGTGCCTGACAGGACGCCATCGGAGACCGCTCCAGAAGCGAGCGGACTTGATGCGCGCGTCGTCCGGGTCCCAATGGCCTGAATGGACTCAACGGAACATTTCCAACGTCTCGGCGTGGCGCTGGCGATCGGCTTTCTTACCGGCGTCGAGCGCGGCTGGAAGAAGCGCTACGTCGAGGATGAGAAGCGCGTCGCGGGCTTGCGGACCTACACGCTCATCGGTCTCCTGGGCGGCGTCGCGGGCCTGCTCGGAGCCGACATCGGTCCGCTGGCGTTTGCAACGCTCGCGCTGATCTTCGGCGCCGGCTGGGTTGCGTTCAAACTCTGGGAGACCAGGACGGACGGCGACCTGTCCATGACGGGCGCCGTCGCCGGCATCCTCGTGTTCGCACTCGGCGCGCTGGCGGCGACCGGCCAGACGTCGCTGGCGGCGGCCGCCGCGGTGGCGGTGGTGACGGTGCTCGCGTTCAAGGATGTCGCGCACGACTGGGTGAAGGGGCTGACGTTCGCCGAAATCCGATCGGCGCTGTTCATCCTGGCGGCCACGCTGATTGCGCTGCCGCTGCTGCCCGATCGCGCGCTCGATCCGTATGGCGCCTTCAATCCGCGCGAGCTGTGGCTGCTCACCATCGTCATCGCGGGCGCGTCCTTCGCCGGCTACCTCGCGCTGCGCATGCTTGGCGCCACGACTGGGCTCTACGCCGGCAGCGCCGTCGGCGCGCTGGTGTCGTCGACGGCGGTGACGCTCGATCTCGCGCGGCGCACGAAGGCGCAGGAAGCCGCCGTCGCGCCGGCCGCGGGCGCGGCGCTGCTCGCCAATCTCGTGATGTTCGTACGCGTGGGCGTGCTGATCGCGGTGTTTGCGCCGGGCGCGCTGGGGTCCTCGCTGCCGGCGCTCCTTGCGGCAGGCGCGGTCTCGGCGATCGGCGCGGCGCTGCTGATCTGGAGGGCGGGCAAGGGCGTGCAGAACGTCGGCGTCTCGGCGCTCGGCAGTCCGCTCGACGTGCGCGCGGTGCTGCGGTTCGCGCTGATCCTGGCGGCCATCACGGTCGCCGCGCGGCTGATCCTGCATTTCTATGCGCAGGCGGGTCTGATCGTGTTCGCGGCGGCGGCCGGCGCGGTGGACGTGGACGCGGTCGCCGTGGCAGTGGGCGGCCTCACGCGGGGCGGGCTGGACGGCGCGACGGCGGCGCAGGCCATCCTGATCGCCGCCGCCGTGGACACCGTGTCCAAGGGCGTCATCGCGCTGGTCCTCGGGGACCGGCGATTTTCCGTTCCCTACGCGCTGGGCTCGCTGGCGGCCCTTTCGGGGGCGGTGATCGCCTTCGCGGCGACCGGCGTCGGCTGACTGGCTGGCCAGGCCCGGATCGCCCCTCGCGGATGGTCGTTGACCGCGGGCCGCCTCGCCGATATATCCCCGCGCTTCCTCTCCAGAACTCCATTTCGAGACCGAAACCTATGGCCAATACCTCCTCCGCCAAGAAAGCGATCCGCAAGATCGCGCGGCGCACCGCCGTGAACACGGCCCGCCGCTCCCGCGTGCGGACCTACTGGCGGAAGGTGGAAGAGGCGCTGGCGGCCAGCGACGTGACGGCCGCGGTCGCCGCCTTCGCCGCCGCCGAATCGGAAACGATGCGCGCGGTCACCAAGGGCGTGCTGCACAAGAACACCGGTTCGCGGAAGGTTTCGCGCCTGGCCCAGCGGGTCAAGACGCTTGCGGGCGCCCGCTAGGTACTCCTGACTAGGTCCGACAGAATAGAGCGCGCCGTTTCAGCGGCGCGCTTTCGCATGCGTGCGATTCGGTTTCCACGAGTCTCGCTTTTTACATTTTTGTCGCAGGAATTTTTTTCACACCCGCGCGGTCGTTGCGCGCCAAGGGGCGACGCCATGTCAATCGTTTTTGTTGCGCTGGAACAACGACGCAACATCCAAAAAAGCCCATATTTTTCAACGCGAAAAACGTTTCGTGCTCGAACACTTCACAACCGCGTCGCACGCTTGACCAAGTTCGTTAACCGGTGCTTTTATTTCCCTCGTTCGGGGAACGAACACATCCGCACTCCCTCATAACCGGGCTGTTTTTGAGGGGCGTGTCCGCAGGGCTGCGGGCGCGTCGGTGAGGTCTGTTCCCCGCGAATTCGGAGCGTCGGCGACGGCGCTCCTTAGGGAAAGCAAGGGGCTGATGAGACACCAATCCAATACCGATCCCGCCGGATTCGGCGGGGCCCTGAATGCGCAATCCGCGTGGGCCATGAGCAAGGGCGAGCTTCGCTCGGAATTCGGCGAGGGGCTGTACCGCTCCTACATCGAGGCGCTCGATCTCGCCGCCGAGGAAGACGGCATGTACGTGTTCCTGGCGCGCAACGGCGGCACCCAGCGGGAATGGCTCGACGAGAAGGCCAAGGAACGCATCATGGCTCGGATGGCCGCCCACACGCGCTCGTACCGGCCGGTCCGCATCTGCGAATTCCGCGATCTTTCGCCGATCCTGCGCGAATGTCTTGAACAGCGGCCGGTCGTGCCGATGCCGGCGGGCGCGGGGGCAGGGACGGGCGCGCCGCCCCGTTCGCCCTGGAAGGGCAAGTTCGCGACGTTCTGCGAGGGCGCGTCGAACCACAAGGCGCTCCGGCTCGCCCGGCACGTGGCCGATCGCAGCCCGAGCCTGCGGATCGTGCTTTTCAGCGGCGAACCCGGCGTGGGCAAGACCCACCTCGTGGAAGCCATCGCCAACGCCGCGCTCGCCCGCGATCCAAACCTCGAAGTGCGCCTCATCAGCGGCCAGCGCTTCACCGAGGAGTTCGTCGAGGCGGTCAGCCGCAAGGGCGATCCCACGGCGTTCAAGGCCTCGGTCCGCAATGCCGACATCCTGATCATCGACGACGTGCCGCGGGTGGCTGGCCGCAAGGCGACCGAAGAAGAGCTCTATGACACAATCCTCGCGGTCCTCGACCGCGGCGGCACGGTGGTTCTCACCGCCGCCAACAGCCTCAACGGCTTCGGCGACCGGCTCTCCCACCACCTGAAGTGCGCCACCGAGTGCGCCATCGACCTGCCTGACCACGAGCTGCGCCGCGGCATTCTCGACATGCGGGTCAAGCAGCACGCCGAGGAGCACGAAGGGTTCGATGTTGCGCCGGAAGCGCTCGACATGATCGCCGAGCGGATGCCGGTTTCGGGTCGTGAACTCGACGGCGCTGTCCGCCAGCTGATTCTCGAATGGCTCGACGGCGACGGCCCGGTGTCTCCGGAAACCGCCGAAGCGGCCCTGCGTTCCAAGTTGCCGGATCGTGAGCGGCGTGTGAGCGTGGACATGATCAAGGCCGCCGTCGCCAAGTACTATGGCATGACGATCGCGGAGCTGATGCGCAAGACGCGGGAAAAAGCCGTATCGCATCCGCGGCAGATGGCGATGTATTTGTCCACCAAGCACACGACGCTATCGTTGCCGAATATTGCCCGTCTGTTTGGCGGATACGACCACACTACTGTCCTTTATGCGAAGCGGAAGGTTGCAAAAGCCCTTGAGGACTGTTCCCAGACCCAGCGTGACGCGGAATCGATCTTGAAGCTTCTGCGCCAGCCGAACTAGGTCCCTTCCAATCCGAGCTTGTCGAGCTGGACTTTCGCTACCGACGGGTTCTGCTAACCTTTGCGCCCGCGCGACCCTGAGTCGCGCGGGCGTTTCTCCGTCTGGCCAGGGCTGGGGAGGGGCGTTTCCTCAGGGTATTGGCGGGCGCGCGGCCCGCTTTGGAAACGGTTGGCACATGCGGTTGACGATCGAGCGCGCCGCGCTCCTCAAGGCGCTCACTCACGTTCAAAGTGTCGTCGAAAGGCGCAACACCATCCCGATCCTGTCCAACGTGCTGCTGACCGCGCAGGACAACGCGCTGCGGCTGACCGCGACCGACCTCGACATCGAGATCGCCGAGAACGCGTACGCCGATGTGGAGCGCGCGGGCTCCACCTCCGCCCCCGCGCAATACCTCTACGATTTCATTCGCAAGCTGCCGGACAAGGCGGCGGTGAAGTTCGACCTCGGCGGCGATGATCCGCGCCTGTCCGTCTGGGCAGGGAAGGCGCGCCTGAACCTGCCGGTGCTGCCGGCGCAGGATTTCCCGCTGATGCCGGTCGACGCGCTGGCGACGCGCTTTGAAATCCACCCGAATGACCTCAAGCGCCTGATCGACAAGACGCGCTTTGCGATCTCGACCGAAGAGACGCGCTACTATCTGAACGGCATCTACCTGCACACGGTGGTCAACAACGGCGCGCCCGTGCTGCGCGGCGTCGCCACCGACGGCCACCGCCTTGCGCTCGCCGACACCGCCGCGCCCGACGGCGCGCAGGGCATGCCCGGCGTGATCGTGCCGCGCAAGACGATCACCGAACTGCGCCGCCTGCTCGACGATGCGAGCGGCAATGTGGAAATCGCCGCGTCCGACCAGAAGATCCGCTTCCAGATCGGCGACGCGGTGCTGACGTCGAAACTCATCGACGGCTCGTTCCCGGAATACGCGCGCGTCATCCCGAAACAGAACACCAAGATCCTGCGCGTGGAGAACGCCCCGTTCCGCGAGGCGGTGGATCGCGTGTCGACGGTGTCGGCGGAGCGTTCGCGTTCAGTGAAGATGGCGCTCGACGGCGATCGTCTGACGTTGACGGTGAACAACCCCGACGCAGGCCTCGCCACCGAAGACCTGCCGGCGGAATACGACGCCGAGCCGATGGAGATCGGGTTCAACGCGCGCTACCTGCTCGATGTCGCTGACCAGATCGAGGGCGATACCGCACAGTTCGAGTTCGCAGACTCCGGCTCGCCGACGCTCGTGCGCGACGAGAAGGACGAGAACGCGCTGTTCGTGTTGATGCCGCTGCGCGTGTGACCGTCTCGCGTCTGTGGTGCGCGCGGCTGACGCTCACGGATTTCCGCAGCCACGCCGCGCTCGATCTTGCGCTCGATGAACGCCCGGTCTGCCTGCACGGGCCGAACGGCGCCGGCAAGACCAACATCCTCGAAGCGCTCACCATGCTCGCCCCGGGCAGGGGGTTGCGCGGCGCGGCGCTGCTCGATGTCGCGCGCGGCGGGCCCGACGCCGCGGCGGATCGCGTGCGCCCCTGGACGGTTTCCGCGCACATCAGGGCGAACGGCGATGATCTCGTGCTCGGCGCAGGCGCCGAACGCACCGATACCGGCGTGAAGCGCATCGCACGTCTCGACGGCCGGCCCGCAACCGCCGGCGATCTCGCGCGCGCGGCGCGCATGACGTGGCTCACGCCGGCGATGGATCGGCTGTTCGCGGGAAGCGCAGGCGATCGCCGACGTTTTTTCGATCGCCTCGTGCTCGGTCGCGCGCCGGAACATGGACAGGCGGCGGCGGCCTACGAACGCGCGATGCGGGACCGTCAGCGCCTGCTCAACGAGCACAGCCGCGACACGGTCTGGATTCACGCGCTGGAACGGGAAATGGCCGCGCACGCGTGCGCGATCGCCGCCGCGCGCCTGGAAACGCTGGAGCGGTTGCAGGAGACGATCGATTCGCGGCCCGACGGCGCGTTTCCGAAAGCGCGCATGGCGCTTGAGGGCGCGCTTGAGGCCGCCTTCGCCGAAGGCCGCGCCAGCGCCGACATCGAGGACGAGTTCATCGCCGCGCTGGCGCGGGGCAGGGGCCGCGACGCCGCCGCCGGGCGCACGCTGGAAGGCCCGCACCGCAGCGACCTGCTCGTGCGTCACGCGCCGAAGGACATGCCCGCCGAACACTGCTCCACGGGCGAACAGAAGGCGCTGCTGCTTGGCCTGATCCTCGCGCATGGCCGCGCGCTGGCGGAGGATCCGGGCGCCGGGCCCGCGCTGCTGCTGCTCGACGAAGCCGCCGCGCATCTCGATCCCGTCCGCCGCGCGGCGCTCTTCGATGAATTGCTCGCGCTGCCGGGGCAGGCGTGGCTCACGGGCACCGAACCAGCGCTGTTCGACGCGTTTGGCGACCGCGCGCAGATGATCGCCGTCGGAGACCCCTGATGAAGCTGCCAATCACCGGCGGATGCCTCTGCGGCGCCGTGCGTTACGAGGCGTCGGAAGCGCCGGTTTCGGTCGTCTGGTGCCACTGCGCCAGCTGTCGGCGCCACACAGGCGCGCCGGCCGCGGTCTACGCGGATTTCCGGCGCCTCGCGGTGCGCTTCACAGGCGTCGAACCGACCCGCTTCGCCTCCTCGCCGGGCGCCCTGCGCAGCTTTTGCGGCGCATGCGGATCAACGCTGAGCTTCGAAGGCGATAATCAGCCGGATATCATCAATATCCATCTCGGATCCCTCGACAGTCCCGACGATTTTCCGCCCTCGGAGGCGGTTCATCCGGAGGGGCGCCTCGCCTGGTTTTGCGACGCGCCGGACGGGCGTGATTAGGCCTATTCGCCGCTGCGGAAATCGCACGGTTTTTCAGGACTTTTCGGCCTGGAACCCCTACATTGAATCCGAGTTTTCCAGACGATTCGAGACCATGACAGCACCCGTACCCACGCCTGCCTACGACGCCGATTCCATCAAGGTTCTCAAAGGCTTGGATGCCGTGAGGAAGCGGCCGGGGATGTATATTGGGGATACGGACGACGGGTCCGGGCTGCATCACATGATCTACGAGGTGGTGGACAACGCCATCGACGAGGCTCTGGCGGGGCATGCCAAGCATGTTTTCGTGATCTTGCATCCCGACGGCTCGGTGGAAGTGACCGACGACGGGCGCTGCATTCCCACCGACATCCACGCCAGCGAGGGCGATTCCGCGTCCGAGTTCAACATGACCCAGCTCAACGCCGGGGGAAAAT
>CAZGYQ010000097.1:0-11728 GCA_964530695.1 uncultured Caulobacteraceae bacterium | reverse complement strand
GCAATGGGTGCGGCAACAGGCAAAAATCTTTCAGGACGATCCACCTTGCCGGCGGGACGCCGGCGGTCCTGCTCGCGGAGACCCGCGCTTACGGCTTCAAAATGATCTTCCCGGCATTCAGGCCCGCCGTCAT
Organism: uncultured Caulobacteraceae bacterium; assembly: GCA_964530695.1. Taxonomy (GTDB): domain Bacteria; phylum Pseudomonadota; class Alphaproteobacteria; order Caulobacterales; family Aquidulcibacteraceae; genus VFBF01. The sequence continues at coordinate 11,595 of CAZGYQ010000097.1, read as the reverse complement.
CCGCGCGTGCGCGGCTTCGGCGTCGTCGAGCGCGAACACCTTGTCGATCACCGGCTTCACCTTGCCGGCTTCGATCCACGGCCAGACGTGCTTTTCCACCGCCGCCGCCAGCCGCGCCTTTTCGTCGAGCGGTCGCGAGCGCAGCGTGGAACCGGTGAGCGTCAGGCGCTTCAGCAGGATGCGCATGAGGTTCAGCTGCGGCACGGTCGGGCCCTGCAGGAAGGCGATCAGCACGCAGCGCCCGCCGTCGTTGAGGATGTCGAGATTCTTCTGCGTGTAGGGCCCCGCGACCATGTCGAGGATCACGTCCACGCCGCCCGCGCCGCGCAGCACGGATTCGAAATCCTCGGTCTTGTAGTTGATCCCGCGCTCCGCCCCGAGCCGTTCGCAGAGCGCGACCTTCTCGCCATCGCCCGCCGTGGCGAACACGCGCGCGCCGTGGGCCTTCGCCATCTGGATCGCCGTCGTGCCGATGCCCGAAGCGCCGCCGTGGACGAGGAAGGTTTCGCCCGGCTTCAGCGCGCCGCTCTCGAACACGTTCGCCCACACGGTGAAGACCGTCTCGGGAAGGCCGGCGGCTTCCTCCATCGAGAGGCCCTGCGGGATGCGCAGCGCCGAGCCTTCGTCCGCCAGCGCATATTCAGCGTAGCCGCCGCCGCCGAGCAGGGCCGTCACCGCGTCGCCTTCGCGCCAGCGGGTCACCGCCGGTCCGGCCGCGACCACGGTCCCGGCGACTTCAAGGCCCAGGGTCTGCGGCGCGCCGGGCGGGGGCGGGTAGAGGCCCGCGCGCTGGACCACATCGGGACGGTTCACCCCGGCTGCGGCGACCTTGATCAGGATTTCGTGCGGGCCGGGGACAGGGGTCGCCAGTTCGCCGACCCGAAGGGGCTCTCCCGGCGCATGGATCACGGCGCGCATGGTTTTTGGCGCATTCATGACAATCTCCCGCTTCATCGTTCACCACCCCTTAGGCTAGAGTGGGTCAGGAGGTCACGCCATGTTCGAGGATGTCAGCCCCCTGAAACCCCCAACCCGCTCGCTCGACCTCATGTCGATCGAGGAACTGGAGGAGCGCATCGAGGCCCTGAAGGCCGACATCGCGGCCTGCGAAGCGATGATTGCATCGAAAAAGAACCAGCGCGCCGCCGCCGACGCCATATTCGGGAGGAAGGGCGAGTAGGCGCGGCCCGCGCCTTGCACATTCGTCCGCATAATGACCGACATGACCGCACAGACCCTTCCCGTGGACGCCTCGAACCGGCGGATTCTCGATTTTGCGCGCTCCGAGGTGTTCGAACGCACCTTCAAGGAGGGCATGGTGCTCGTCGAGGAGACGGCCGCCTATCTCGACGGCCCCGGCCGCGCCGCGTCCAAGCGCCTCGATCGCATCGGCGCGTTGGCCTATGCCGGGGAGAGCATGCGCCTCACCACGCGGCTGATGCAGGTGGCGTCCTGGCTCCTCGTCCAGCGCGCGCTGCGCGAAGGCGAGATGGCCATGAACGAAGCGCGCAGCGACAAGTACCGCTTCGCGCAGCGCGGGCGTCTGGACCAGCAGGGTTTCCACGGCGCAGCCAGCCTGCCGGATTCGCTCAAGGGTCTGATGTCGCGCTGCGAGATGCTCTACGACCGCGTGCGCCGCCTCGACGAGAACATGTACGAGGCGGAAACGCCTGCCGCGAACGAGGTGTCCTCGCAGCTGGCGCGGCTGAAATCGGCCTTCGGCGAAGGCTAATTCGTCGTTATTTCCGGACGGCGTCCAGCTGCGCCCGCGTGCGCGCGGCCAGCACCGGGAACGAGAAGGGCTTGGCGACGAAGTCGTTGGCGCCCAGATCGAAGGCCTTGACGATGAGCGGATCGTCGTCGCGCGCGGTGACCATGATCACCGGAAGCTCTGTTTTCGGCCATTTCGTCCGGATGGCCGTGAGCGTCTCGATCCCGTCCATGCCCGGCATCATGTGGTCCAGCAGGACGATGTCGAACCGGCTTTCCGCAAGCACTTCAAGACACTCGGCGCCGCTGCAGGCGGTGACCACCTCGAAGCGCGCCGCCATGAGGCGACGGCGCAGGATCTCGCGATTGTCCTCGATGTCGTCGACAACAAGCACGCGCGGCCACCGCTCGTCGGCGGCGAAGGGGGAGGCGGCGGTGGCGTTGGACGCGTTCATGAGCGCACCATACTGGACAATCCCTTGCCGTTTCGTTGAGACGCGTAAATTCTTTGGCGACTTCTTGGCCCTATTCTCGCGCAACGAGCGGCCTCGGCGACGAGCCGTTCGAAATCGTTAACGCTGCCGGGCGAATGGCGTCGGCGGCGTGCTGGAGGGGCGGACGTGCGCGTACTTATTGCGGAAGACAATCCCGAGAACCTCGACATGCTCACCCGTCGTCTCGAGCGGCGAGGGTACGCGGTGTTCGCGGCCAGGGACGGTCAGGTCGCCATCGATCGGACCCTGGAGCTGCGACCCGATATCGTCCTCATGGATGTCAGCATGCCCGTGCTTTCCGGCCTTGAGGCGACCCGCGCGATCCGGCTGCACCCTGATGTCGGCGCCACCCCGATCATCGCGCTGACCGCCCACGCCATGGACGGCGACCGCACGCGCTGCCTGGAGGCCGGTTGCGACGCCTACGCCACCAAGCCGGTGGACCTGCCGAGCCTTATCGCGACGATGGAACGCATAGCGCCCGCGAAGGTCGCCTGATCAGGGCGTCGCGCTTGCCATCGGCAGGGCGTCGATCCTAGGTTTCGCCCAATGGGCCGGCACAGCCGGCGCCCGGGAGGAACCCCATGCTTTCAATGAAGAAGGCGCGCTGGCTCGCCGCCGCCGCCATCGTCGCGCTGGCTGCGGCCTGCGCCCACGAAGCCGCCGCGCCATCGGCGTCCGTCACGCCGACGCCGGTTGTGGCCGCGCCGCCCGCACCACGCCTGAGCGCCGCCGAATTCGTCGCCAGGGCGGAGGCTGAACTCGCCGCGATGTCGGAGGTCGCCGGCCGCGCCGACTGGATGCGTCAGACCAACATCAGTTTCGACACCAACTGGCTCGCCGCGCGCGCCAACGCGCAGATCACCGAGCGCGCCTCTGCGCTCGCCAAGGAGGCCGCCGCCTACGCCACCGCCGGACTCGATCCGGTCGTCGCGCGCAAGCTGGAATTGATGAAGCGTGGACTCACCCTGCCGGCTCCGGGGCGCGAGGGTGTCGCGCAGCAGATGGCCGACATCGCCACGAAGCTCGAGGAAATCTACGCGACCGGAACCTTCAAGATCGACGGACGCGACATCGACCTGGAAGCCGCGTCTAACGAGATGGCGACCTCGCGCGATCCGCGCCGTCTCGCGGCTCTCTGGACGGGCTGGCATTCGATCTCGCCGCCGATGCGGGACGACTACGCGCGCCTCGTCGCGCTCGCGAACGAGGGCTCGAAGGAACTCGGCTTCACCGACACGGGCGCCCTGTGGCGCTCCAAGTACGACATGCCCGCCGATGCGTTCGCGGCCGAAACGGACCGCCTCTGGGGGCAGGTCGAGCCGCTCTACAAGCAGCTGCACTGTTACACCCGCGCCCGCCTCAACGCCCGCTACGGCGACGCCGTGCAGTCGACGACGGGCCCGATCCGCGCGGACCTCCTCGGCAACATGTGGGCCCAGCAATGGGGCAACATCTATGACGTGGTGGCGCCGCGCACGCGCGCGCCCTCCATCGACGTGTCCGCACGTCTGCGCGCGAACCGCTATGACGCGGTGAAGATGGTGCGCACGGGGGAGGGCTTCTTCAGCTCGCTCGGCTTTGCGCCGCTGCCGGAGACGTTCTGGCAGCGCTCCATGATCACGCGCCCGCAGGGCCGCGACGTGGTGTGCCACGCGTCGGCGTGGGATCTCGACAACATGGACGACATCCGCATCAAGATGTGCACCGAGGTGAACGAGGAGGACTTCCAGACCGTCCACCACGAACTCGGCCACAACTATTATCAGCGCGCCTACAAGAACCAGCCGTTCCTGTTCAAGGACGGCGCCAACGACGGCTTCCACGAAGCCATCGGGGACATGGTGGGCCTGTCGATCACGCCGGAGTATCTGCGCCGCATCGGCCTGATCAGCCAGGTTCCGGGCGAGGCCGCCGATACGGGCCTGCTGTTGCGCATGGCGCTCGACAAGGTCGCGTTCATGCCGTTCGGCCTGCTGGTCGATAAATGGCGCTGGCAGGTCTATTCGGGGCAGGCGACGCCGGAGACGTACAACGAAGCCTGGTGGAAACTGCGCACGCAGTATCAGGGCATCACACCGCCCGGCGGCGCGCGTCCTGCGGACGCCTTCGATCCGGGGGCGAAGTATCACGTGCCGGCGAACGTGCCGTACATGCGCTACTTCCTGAGCCACATCCTGCAGTTCCAGTTCTATCGCGCCGCCTGCCAGCAGGCGGGATGGACCGGCCCGCTGCACCGCTGCACGGTCTACGGAGACAAGGAAGTCGGCGCGCGCTTCAATGCGATGCTGGAGATGGGCCAGTCGAAGCCGTGGCCGGATGCGCTGGAAGCCTTCACCGGCCAGCGCGAGATCGATGCGAGCGCGGTGACCGACTACTTCAAGCCGCTGCAAGGCTGGCTTGAGGAACAGAACCGCGGCCAGCAATGCGGCTGGTAAGCGTTCAACCCTCGCCCGCACGCGGGAGAGGGTGGGCCGCGTGAGCGGACCGGGTGAGGGTTGGCGCGGAACGAGACTCGTTCTGCACCGCCGGGCCCTCACCCTGTGCTCACGTCGTTCGCTTCTCCCTCTCCCGCTCAGTCGCGGGCGAGGGACGAGCGCAACCGCGTGCGCCATTTCGTCGTATAGTGACGCATGAACCGAATTCTCGCCTTCTTCGCGCTGTTCCTCGCCGCCTGCGGCGCACCCGCCCAATCCCAACCGACTCAATCGCGTCCCGCCGTGACACAGCAGGCGGTCTTCGCTGGCGGCTGCTTCTGGTGCGTCGAGCACGACTTCAAGGCGATCCCCGGCGTCGTCGAAGTGCTCTCCGGCTACACTGGCGGGCATCTGGCGAACCCGACCTATCAGGACGTGATCACCGAAACGACGGGGCACTATGAATCCGTCCGCGTCACGTTCGATCCCGCGCGCATCACCTATCGCCAGCTCGTCGACCGTTACTGGCGCCTCGTCGATCCCACTGACGACGGCGGCCAGTTCTGCGATCGTGGCCCGAGCTACCGGTCGGCCATCTTCGTCACGCCCGCGCAGCGTACGGATGCAGAGGCCAGCAAGGCCGCCCTCATTGCGTCGAACAAGTTGGCGGCGCCCGTGGTGACGCAAGTATTGACGCTCGGGCCGTTCTATCCAGCGGAAGAGTATCACCGCGACTACGCCAGACGGAACGCGCTGCGCTACAACGCTTATCGTACCGGGTGCGGGCGCGACGCACGGTTGCGACAGGTCTGGCGGCGTTAACGTCCGTACGGGGCGGCGTGCTATACGCCCCGCATGAAAAAGCTTCTCATCCTTACCGTTGCCGTAATGCTCGCCGCGTGTGCGAGTACGCCAAAGCCGCCCGCGCGTCCGCCGGTCACGCGCCCGGTTGCGGAAGGGCCCGCCATGCGCCTGCAGGCGACGACGTTCGCGGCGCTGCCCGGCTGGAGGGAAAGCGATCCGCGCGCCGCGCTCGAAGCGTTCCGCCGGTCGTGTTCCGCGCAGACGCGCCGCGAAGACAGCGCCGCCTACGGACGCCTCGCGGCGTACGGCGGAACGGTCGGCGACTGGCGCGCGCCGTGCGCGGCCGCCGCCGTCGCGAGCGATGCGCGCGCGTTTTTTGAAACCAACTTCACGCCGCACGAAGTCATCGCCCGCGCCGACCAGCTGCGCCGCGTCACCGGCTACTACGAACCCGTCGTGCAGGCGCGCCGCACGCCGCAGCCGGGTTTCGAGGAACCGTTCCTGTCGCGCCCCACCGACCTCGTCGCCATCGATCTCTCGCAGTTCGACGAGGCGTCCGATCTCTCCGAACAGATCACGGAAGACGTGATGAAGGGTCTGGCGCCCATTCTCGCCGATGACATCGAGGCCCGTACGTCGCAGGCGCTCAACGATCGCCTCGAGCGCCGCTTCAAGACGAGCGTGTGGGGCAGGTTGACCGGCGACCGCAAGGTCGTGCCTGTGCCGAAGCGCGCCGACATCGATCTGCGCTCGGGCGTGCTCGGTTATGCGCGCGCGTGCGACGTCTACGACGTGCAGGTGCAGGGCAGCGCGCGGGTACAGTTCGAGGACGGCGCGCAGATGCGCATGGCGTACGCCGCGCAGAATGGCTGGAAGTGGAATTCGCTGTACCCGCAGTTGCGTGATCGCGGCGCGGCGACGGCGAACAAGCAGGGCGTGTGCGGCTGGCTTGCGACCCAACCGCCCGAACAGGTCCGTGCGGCGATGAATCTCGACCCGAGTTACGTGTTCTTCGCGCTCGAACCGATCGGCGATCCGCTCGCGGGCCCCCGCGGCGCCCAGGGCGTGCCGCTGACGGGGCAGGGCTCGATCGCCGTGGACCCGGCGTTCCACCCCTATGGCGCGGTGCTGTTCGTGAATGCGGAGAACGGGTTTCGCCGTCTCCTCGTCGCGCAGGATACCGGCGGCGCGATCCGGCGCGGCCCGCTGCGCGGGGACGTGTTCTTTGGCACGGGAGATGCCGCAGGGGCCGCAGCTGCTCAGCAGAACGCGTCGGCGCGGTTCTGGACGCTGCTGCCGAACGGCATGGTTCCCCAACGCATCGCGATGAACTAGCTCCAACCCTCGCCCGCTTGCGGGAGAGGGACAGCTTAAGCGAAGCGAAAGCAGGGTGAGGGCCCGGCCTCTCAGGATGAGACTCGTTCTGCACCAACCCTCACCCGGTCCGCTTCGCGGCCCACCCTCTCCCGCAAGCGGGCGAGGGTTGTGTTTCCGGCGCTCGAGGCGCTACTCCCGTCGCACAAAATCAAGGAGCGCCCCATGCGCGAAATCATCCACTTCATCGGCGGCAAGGCGATGGATCACGGCTCGCGGTCGGGCGACGTGTTCGATCCCAACACGGGCGCCGTGCAGGCGAAGGTCCAGTTCGGCATGGCCGCGACCGTCGATGCGGCGGTCGAAGCGGCGGCGGCGGCGTTCCCCGAATGGGCCGCGACCAATCCGCAGCGGCGCGCGCGGGTGATGTTTGCGTTCAAGGGCCTCGTCGAGAAGCACATGGACGAGCTGGCGCTGATGCTCTCGAAGGAGCACGGCAAGGTCATCGCGGACTCAAAGGGCGATATCCAGCGCGGGCTCGACGTAATCGAGTTTGCGTGCGGCGTGCCGCATCTCCTGAAGGGCGAATACACCGAGAACGCCGGGCCCGGCATCGACGTCTATTCGATGAAGCAGGCGCTCGGCGTCTGCGCAGGCATCACGCCGTTCAACTTCCCGGCGATGATCCCGATGTGGATGTTCGGCGTGGCGATCGCGTGCGGCAACACCTTCGTGCTGAAGCCGTCCGAGCGCGATCCCTCGGTGCCGGTGCGTCTCGCGGAACTGATGCTCGAAGCCGGCGCGCCTCCCGGCGTGCTCAACGTGGTCCACGGCGACAAGGAAGTCGTCGATGCGATCCTCACGCATCCCGTGATCAAGGCGGTGAGCTTCGTCGGCTCCTCCGACATCGCGCAGTATGTCTACACGACCGGCGGCGCGCACGGGAAACGCGTGCAGGCGATGGGCGGCGCGAAGAACCACGGCATCATCATGCCGGACGCGGACTTCGACCAGGTGACGAAGGATCTCGTCGGCTCCGCGTTCGGTTCGGCGGGGGAGCGCTGCATGGCGCTGCCGGTGGCGGTGGCGGTCGGCAAGGGCACGGCGGAGCAGTTGATCGAGCGGCTCCTGCCGGAGATCGAGCGCATCAAGGTCGGCATCTCCACCGATCCCGACAGCGTCTATGGCCCGGTGGTGAACGCCGCGCACAAGGCGCGGGTGGAAAACTACATCGACATGGGCGTGAAGGAAGGCGCCAAGCTCCTCGTCGACGGGCGCGGCTTCAAACTGCAGGGCTACGAGAACGGCTTCTTTATCGGCCCGACGCTGTTTGACCACGTGAAGCCGACGATGAAGACCTACCAGGAGGAAATCTTCGGCCCCGTGCTGCAGATCGTGCGCGCCGAGTCGCTCGAAGACGCCATCGAACTGCCGACAAAGCACCAGTACGGCAACGGCGTCGCCATCTTCACGCGCAACGGCCGCACGGCGCGCGAATTCGCGAGCCGCGTGAATGTCGGCATGGTTGGCATAAACGTGCCGATCCCGGTGCCGGTCGCGTACCACACCTTCGGCGGCTGGAAGCGCTCCGCGTTCGGCGATGTGAACCAGCACGGCCCCGAAGGCGTGCGCTTCTGGACGAAGATCAAGACGGTGACGGCAAGGTGGCCGGAAGGGGATGTGGGGGATCAGAGCTTTGTGATACCGACGATGCGGTGAGGGTGAGGCCAGTGGAAGACGAAGATGAAGTCCCGGGGTCGTTTGGTGTGTGGCTCAAAGAGCATCGCGAAGCCGCGGGCCTAACTCAGATTGCTTTGTCCCAGAAAGCCGGCGTCTCAAATGTGCAAATTTGCAACATTGAGATAGGCCGAACGAAAAATCCGAGACAGGCGACGAGAGAACGCTTGGAACGCGCGCTTGGAAAAACTGTTCCAGCCGAAATCGTTCTGGAAATAGCAAATGAATCGAACTTCGGCGGCTTCGGAGAGGTGTTTGATTTCGATCCAAATGATGAGGAAGATTGGCCCGACAAGGCCGGGGTTTACATACTCTACGATCGACTTGATCGACCTGTTTATGTTGGCCAAACCATGGACGGCGCGCGCCGTCTTTCCGAGCACTATGAAAAATTTTGGTTCAAGGCGCCTGTTGTCGTAACGGGCATCTTTGTTCCAATGGAAGACGCCGCTCAGCGTCGGGATTTGGAGACCTTTATCTTCCGCGTGCTAAAAAAGTTCACATTGATAACAAAGAGGGCGGGATAGTATGCCCCTCACCGAAGACCAGCGCCTTATCCAGGACACCGCGCGCCAGTTCGCGTTTGATCGTCTGCGGCCGAACGCCGCCGCGTGGGATCAGGGCTCCATCTTTCCGCGCGAGGTGATCAAGGAGGCCGCGAGCCTCGGTTTCGCCGGCATCTATGTGCAGGAGGACGTGGGCGGGTCGGCGCTCGGGCGGCTCGATGCGGCGCTGGTGTTCGAGCAGCTCTCGCGCGGCTGCGTGGCGACGGCGGCGTTCATCTCGATCCACAACATGGCGTCGTGGATGATCGACAAGTTCGGCAACGAGGCGCAGCGCCAGCGCTGGCTGCCGCAACTGACCTCGATGGACCTGATGGCGAGCTACGCGCTCACCGAGCCGGGCTCGGGCTCCGATGCGGCGGCGCTGCGCACGACCGCGAAGAAGGACGGCAACTCGCACTACGTGCTGAACGGCACCAAAGCCTTCATCTCCGGCGCGCCGGAGAACGATCTCTATGTCTGCATGGTGCGCACGGGCGAGGGCGGCGCGAAGGGCGTATCGACCATCGTCGTCGAGAAGGGCACGCCCGGCCTTTCGTTCGGCGCGCTCGAGAAGAAGATGGGCTGGAACGCCCAGCCCACCGCGCAGGTGATCTTCGAGGATTGCCGCGTGCCGGCGGAAAATCTCATCAATGATGAGGGTTTCGGCTTCAAGATCGCGATGATGGGTCTCGACGGCGGGCGCCTCAACATCGCGGCGTCTTCCCTCGGCGGCGCCACGGACGCCTTCGAGCGCGCGCTGCAATATTCCCAGGAACGCAAGGCGTTCGGCAAAGCCATCGGCGATTTCCAGGCCACGCAGTTCAAGCTCGCCGACATGGCGACCGACCTCGAAGCGGCGCGCGTGTTTCTCTACGAAGCCGCCGCGCGCCTCGACGCGAAGGATCCCGAAGCGACGAAGTTCTGCGCCATGGCGAAACGCTTCGTCACCGACGCCGGCTTCCGCGTCGCCAACGAGGCGCTCCAGATCCACGGCGGCTACGGCTATCTCAAGGACTACGAGATCGAGCGCATCGTCCGCGACGTGCGCGTGAACCAGATCCTCGAGGGGACGAACGAAATCATGCGCGTGATCATCGCGCGCGAACTCACCAGATAGGCGAAAAGCACCGAAAATAGAGGGATTGGCGCCCCCGCGTTCCACGCTTTCGCGCCGCGCGCGCCCATGGCCGCCAACAAACGCCCGTGAATCTATCCGACCGGCATCGCGCCCGCGCGATACTCCCGCCCTTCGATGCGGAAAGGGAGCCCGTCATGCATCACCGACAACACCATCACCATCTCCTCCACCACAGGCGCCGGCCATGAGCAGCGCTTCGCCGGCCGCGCCGCCGACCTATCTGCGTCTGGATCCCGCGGCGTGGGAGGAAATCCGCGTCGCCTATCAGGCCGGCGCCACCGCCGCGCAGCTGGCGCGGCAATGGAAGGTCACGGCCAACACCATCTACGATCACGCGCGGAAGGGCGGCTGGGGCAAGAAGCGGGCGGGCGCCGTGGTCGCGCGTGCGCACCGCGACGTCGTGACTGGTGCGGAGGCCGCGCAGCGCGAGGAATATGGCGCGTATTTCGATGAAGTGTTCGACGATCCGTTCTTCGGCGACGTAGCGGACCCGAATTTTCTCGGTCAACGCGCGCTGAACGCCTCCGCGCGCGCGATGCAGCTCGGTGCGTTCGACGACGCGCGGCGGCTGGTGCAGATGTCGGAAATCTATTTCCGGCTCGCGCCGAACCTGGAGCGGCGCCTGTTGATGGTGGTGGGTGACGCGATCATGGATTACCGCTACGCCGACAGTCTGTTCGCGCGCGAACCCGGGGACAAGTGCATCGTGAAGGAGCGCTACTGGCGCGTGCGCGACGAGCGGTTCGAGAAGGAGCGCGAAACGGCCCGCGAGCTGCGCCGTCTGCGCGACATGGTCGCCGCGTTCGAGGCGCGTACTCTCCCTGCCGTCCAGGGGGAGGGCGGCGCGACGTAGTCAAAGGCGATTCGGCATGCGCTCTATACTGGCGCCGCGTGCTGGCGCGTCGCGCGGAATTCGTGGCAAAGACCGGCGATGTCCCGTGTCGTCTATCTCACGCGCCTGCGCCTGCGGTCCCGCTGGCTGATCCCGCGATTCCTGCTCGCCAACATTCCCATCATGATGCAGCTGGCGCGGACGCCGGGCTTCATCGACGGGCGTTCGATCCTCGAGTTCCGCGCCGCCTTCTGGACGATGAGCCTGTGGGAAAGCGTCGATGCGATGAAGGCGTTCCGCAATGCGGGCGCCCACGGCGCCGTGATGCCCAGGAACATCGACTGGAGCATCGAATCGTCCGGTGCGGCATGGGCGCGCGACACGCTCGCGACATGGCCAGAAGCGCATGCGCACATGACCGCGCACGGTTACGCGACGCGCGTGCGCCATCCGTCGCCGGACCACGCGGGCCTGACATTCCCGCCGCCACGTCCGCTGCTGCGGTTTCCGTTGAAACTGCCGTTCCAAGCTGGCGCCTGTCGGGATGATTCTCCCTCCCCTCCATGGGGAGGGTGGCGCGACGCAGTCGCGACGGGTGGGGTGC
>CAZGYQ010000096.1:0-11793 GCA_964530695.1 uncultured Caulobacteraceae bacterium | reverse complement strand
CATGCCGGCGAGGGCGCCGGCGGTCCTGCTCGCGCGCGCCGCGCCCTCAAAGCCGCTTGAAGCTTCCATAATTCGGCTGCTCGATGCGCACGCGGTCGATGGCGGTGGCCAGCAGATGATCGGCGAGGCCCGGCGTTTCGAGCGTCATCTCGCCCTTCGTCAGCCGCGCGCAGAGATCGCGGCGTTGCGCGTCGAGCGGACCGTCGCCGCCGAGGAGTTGTGCAAGGCGCGCGCTTTCCGCCTCCGCCGCCGCCGGTCCGAGTTCCAGTTCCCGCGCGACGATGGCCAGCACGTTGACCGCGACGCGCCCGTGGAACGCGGCATGGCCTTCAAGCTGCGGGATCGCAACCTTCTCCAGAAAACCCGCCGTCGCCTCGACGAGTTGCTTTGCAGTCGGTTCGCCCAACATCACAGTTTCCCCGTTAGCATGAGCATGAGGTCAAGTTCCGTCTCGCTCGCACGCCGGCCGATGGCCGCGCGCTCGACGCTCGGATCCGCGCCGCTCTCGAAGGCGCGGAACATGGTGAGGCACATGCAGCCCCACTTCAGCGAACCGAAAATCGTCCACCAGCGCACCGCCGCCGCGTCGATGCGCGGATCGCCCCCCGCATCGCGATATCCCCGCATGAGATCGGCGATCTCGCCGAAACCGCCGACGGGTTTGTCCATCTGCCCGAAGCGCCACGACGGCATGCAGATCCACGACAGATCCTCCGTCGGATCTCCGACGTGGGCGAGTTCCCAGTCGAGCGCCGCCACCAGTCCTTTGGGACCGACCATGATATTGCCGAGACGGAAGTCGCCATGAACAAGCGAGGGAGCCAGCGGTCGTGGCGCACGGTCGCGCAGATGCTTGAAAGCCAGATCGAAGATCGGTCGCGGCGTGTCGAAGCTGCGATAGACTTCCTCGTAGCGGTCCAGCTGTTCGAGAGCGCCCGAGAAGGGCAGTTCCGGCAGCGTGTCGGCAGGCGTCGCATGGATGCGCGCGAGCGCCGCACCACATTGCGCCGCCAGCACCGGCCGCGCCTTCGCGAACGTCTCGTCGCGGAGGATCTTGCGCGCGATGGTCTCGCCCGAAAGGCGCTCCATCACATAGGCGGCGCCGAGACCGTCGCTGTTGTCGCAGATGTGCGTGACCACGGGCGTCGCAGCGCCCGCCTTCTGCGCCGCATTGATCACCACCGCCTCGGTGCGCAGGCCGATCGACTGCGCGGAGGTGCTGAGCTGGGCGCCGCCTGGTGCGCGCCGCAGGATGTAGCCCTTCGAGCCGCCGTTGCTCTCTATGTCGAAGGACCAGATTTCCTGGCTCGCGCCGCCGGACAGACGACGCAACGCCGCCGGCCTGGCGTCGGGCCCGCCGATGCGCCGCGCGAGGGCGTCCAGTCCGTGGGCGATGTCGCTGATGTCGCTCATGGGGTCACGTTGCCGTCCTCCCTTTGCGTCAATCAAGCCGCCCGGTTGAGCCCTTGGAGGTTCAGCCTGAACGCGTCTGGCCGCGCCCCACATCCACGCCGAACAATCTGGCTGCCGAAGCGATGGCCCGGCCGCGCGGCGTTTCGAGTTTCGGGTCGCGCTGGATCGCGAGTCGGGCCTCCCGGTCCGCCGCCGGCAGCAGGTCGCCGTGGGCTTCGGGCTGGACGAAGCGGAAATCCGGAAAGCCGCTCTGGCGCACGCCGAGAATGTCGCCCGAGCCACGCATCTTGTAGTCGAGTTCTGCGATCACGAAGCCGTCGTCTGTCTTGCGCAGCGCATCGAGGCGTTCCTTGGCGTTCTCCGAGAGAGGCGGGCGCCAGAGGAGGAGACAGGTCCCGGGCTTGTCGCCGCGCCCGATGCGCCCGCGCAACTGGTGGAGCTGGGCAAGGCCGAAGCGTTCGGCGTGCTCGATCACCATGACCGTCGCCTCCGGCACGTTGACGCCGACCTCGATGACCGTCGTGGCGACGAGCACGAACGCCTCGCCGGACTTGAAGCGGTCCATCGCCTTGTCGCGGTCCGCGGCGGACATCTTGCCGTGCACGATCTCCACGGCGTCGCCGAAATGCGCGCGCAGGTCCTCGTACCTGTCCTCGACGGCGGCGAGATCGGACAACTCGGACTCCTCGATCAGCGGGCAGACCCAGTACGCGCGATCGCCATGCGCGGAGGCGCGCGAGATGGCGTCGATGACGTCCGCGATGCGGTTGGTAGGCAACGCCCGCGTCTGGATCTGCTTGCGGCCCGGAGGCTTTTCATCAAGCACCGAGACGTCCATGTCGCCGTGCACCGCCAGGGCGAGCGTTCGCGGAATGGGCGTCGCGCTCATCACCAGAACGTGCGGCTCGCCGCCCTTGGCGACCAGCTTCATGCGGTCCGACACGCCGAAGCGGTGCTGCTCGTCGATGACGACAAAGCCGAGGTCGTGGAACTTCACCTCTTCCTGGAAGAGCGCGTGCGTGCCGATCACGGCGGCGATCTCGCCGGTCGCGAGACGCTTCAGTATCTGGGCCTTGTCCTTGCCCTTGTCGCGTCCCGTGAGGACGACTGCCTCAAGGCCTGCGGCGGCGAGGAGCGGCACGATGGACTCCCCGTGCTGGCGCGCGAGCAGTTCAGTCGGCGCCATCAGCGCGCTCTGGATCCCGCACTCCGCGGCGCGCGCCATCGCGAGGGCGGCCACCAGCGTCTTGCCGGAGCCCACGTCGCCTTGCAGCAGGCGAAGCATCGGCGACGGCTGGGCGATGTCGGCGGCGATCTCCTTGTCCGCGCGCACCTGCGCGCCGGTGGGGGCGAACGAGAGCGAGGCGAGAATTTTCGCGCCAAGCGAACCAGTGGACTCAATCGCGCGTCCGGCCGTGCTCTTGCGCGTCGCCCGCCTGAGATGCAGCGCAACCTGTCGCAGGAAGAGCTCATCGAACGCCAGGCGCGTCCGGGCGGGGCCCTCCGGGGCGATGTCGACCGGCTCCTGTGGTTCGTGGAGCAATCGCAGCGCCGACGCGAAGGCTGGCCAGCCACGCGCGGCAAGGGTCGCCGGGTCGAGCCATTCGGGCGGGTCGGTCAGTAGCCGCATGGACTCGCGGACGAAGCGCTGGACCTGCCGTCCCGAAAGGCCCGCTGTGAGCGGATACACCGCTTCGACGTTGGGCGGACTTTCTCCCGTCGCCGGATCGACCACGTGATCGGGATGCAGCATCTGCCGCTCGCCGCTGTGGATCTGGACCTTGCCGCTCACCAGGCGTTTCTGACCCACCGGCCACATGCGCTTGAGCATGTCCGCCCGGGCCCGGAAGTAGGTGACGGAGAGAAAGCCGGTCTCGTCGCGCAGGCGGATCCGGTAGGGCGACTTGCCGAAGGAGGGCAGGTGGGCGTCCACCTCCGCCTCGATGGTCGCGATCTCGCCTTCCGTCGTGTCAGCGATGGCCACCCGGTTGCGCCGGTCGATCGCCCCGGTGGGGGCCAGAAACGCAAAGTCCCGGGCCAGCGGCCCGCCCGCCACGTGCGCCATGAGCTCGGCCGTCTCGCGCCGGTAGCCCCGCGGCAGCGGGGCGGGGACGAGCAGTCCGATGGGTTCGTTGGGAGTATCGTTCATGCGCCGCACTGAACGCGCTGACAGGGGCGCGCCCTTCGTCTATAGCGCCTGCCTCTCGATCGGGCGCGACATGTTGGATGAACGGCGGAAAAGGCTGAGGTTTCGGGCATGGCGTCGGGGTTTCCGGGAAATTGACCTGATCCTCGGCGGATTCGCCGATGCGCGCCTCGCCGACCTCAGCGATGAAGAGGTCGCCGCATTCGAGGGCCTCCTCGAGGCGGCGGATCTGGAGGTCTACGACTGGATCGTGGGCCGCGCGCTGCCGCCAGCCGACCATGACACGCCGCTTCTCGCCGCCATCCGCAACTTCCACGGGAAACCCGCCGACGCATGACCGCCATCCTGTCGCCCGCCCTCATCGACGCCATAGCCCGCACGACCGGGCCGCTCGGCGTCACCAGTGCGCCCGACGGGGTCGCGGCGCCGGCCTTCGCGGGCGCGGCGCGGCTGCGCGGTGGGGTGTCGCTGTTCATCGCCCGCGAGGAATCGCGGGCGGCGGCGTTCGAGGCCGCGGTGAGGTTCTTCACGCCCGATCTCGAAACGACGCGCCTGCCCGCGTGGGACAGCCTGCCGTACGACCGCATCTCGCCGACGCCGGCGATCGCGGCGCAGCGGTGTGCGGTGCTGACAAGGCTGGCGACGCGTAAGCTGGACGCCCCGGCATTGCTCGTGATCACGACGGCGTCCGCCGTGGCGCAGCGCGTGCCGCCGCGCGGTCGGCTTGCCGCTGGCGCGTTCTCCGCCCATGTCGGCGCGGTCGTCACGCCGGAGGAAATCGAAGCGTACGCACAGATGAACGGATACGGCCGCGCGTCCACAGTGCGCGCGCCGGGCGACTACGCGATGCGCGGCGGCGTGCTCGACATCTTCGCGCCGGGCGCGCCGGAGCCGCTGCGGTTCGACTTCTTCGGCGATCAGCTCGAGACGATCCGCGGCTTCGATCCCGAGACGCAGCGGTCCACACGCCAGATCACTCAGGCGACGCTGACGCCGGTCAGCGAGATCCTCTTCGATGGCGAGACCATCGGCCAGTTCCGCCGCTCGTTCGCGCAATCCTACGGCGCCGTCAACGATCTCGTGTACGACAGCGTGAGCGCGCGCATCCGTCGCCAGGGCGTCGAGCAGTGGCTGCCGTTCTTCTACGAGCGGCTGGAAACGGTCTTCGACTATGTCGGCGAAACGGCGCTGATCGGCTTCGAACACTTGGCGGAAGACGCGCGCCGGGAGCGTGTCGAACAGGCGCAGGAACACTACGACTCCCGCGCGAATGCGCCGGTGCCGCGCGGATCGCCGCCATTCCGGGCGCCGCCGCCCGCATCGCTTTACCTGCAGGATGGCGACTGGGATCAGATGATGCACGGCCGCGCGACGCGGCGGTTCAATCCGTTCGCCACGCCGGACGCCGCCGCCTCGGTTTCACTGGGCGCGCGCACGGGACGGAATTTCGCGCCGGAGCGCAATCAGATCGACGCAAACGTATTCGACGCCGCGCGCGAGCACATCAACGCAGAGATCAAGTCTGGCAAGCGGGTGCTCTTCGGCGCCTGGACCGACGGTTCGGCGGAACGCCTGGCGCACGTCCTGTCCGACCACGGCCTGAGCGACGCGACGCTCGTGCCGACGTGGAACGACGCGCTTAACGTGCCCGCCAAGCGGCCGTTGATCGCCGTGCTGCCGCTGGAGCAGGGCTTCGAGACGGAAACGATCTCCGTCCTTTCGGAACAGGACCTTCTCGGCGATCGCCTGGCGCGGCCGCGCCGCAAGCGGAAGGCCTCAAGCCTTATCGCGGAAGCAGCGGCGCTCTCTCCGGGAGATCTCGTGGTGCACTCCGACCACGGCGTGGCGCGTTACGAGGGATTGAAGACGCTCGATGTGCAGGGCGCCCCGCACGACTGTCTCGATCTCTCCTATCATGGCGGCGACAAACTCTACCTCCCGGTGGAAAACATCGAACTGGTGTCGCGTTACGGTTCGGAAGATGTCTCCGCGCAACTCGACAAGCTTGGCGGCGTCGCCTGGCAGAGCCGCAAGGCGCGCGCCAAGCAGCGCCTGCGCGACATGGCCGAAGAGCTTATCCGGATAGCTGCTGCGCGCGCCGCGCGGACCGCCGAAGCGATCGAGCCGCACGCCGGCATGTTCGACGAGTTCTGCGCGCGCTTCCCGTACGAGGAGACCGAGGACCAGCTCGGCGCCATCGAGGACGCCATCGGCGATCTCGGATCGGGCAAGCCGATGGATCGCCTCGTGTGCGGCGATGTCGGGTTCGGCAAGACAGAGGTAGCGCTCCGCGCGGCGTTCGTGGTGGCGATGACCGGCAAGCAGGTGGCGATCGTCGCGCCGACGACGCTGCTGTGCCGCCAGCACTACCGCACCTTCCAGGAACGGTTTCACGGACTGCCAGTGAAGATACGGCAACTGTCGCGCCTCGTGACCGCGAAGGAAGCGACTGAAACCAAGCAAATGCTCACAGACGGGTCTTGTGACATCATCGTCGGCACGCACGCCCTGCTGGGGAAGGGGATCGCGTTCCGGGATCTCGGCCTGCTTGTGATCGACGAGGAGCAACACTTCGGCGTGAAGCACAAGGAACGGCTCAAGGAGCTGCGCGCGGACGTTCACGTGCTGACGCTGTCGGCGACGCCGATCCCGCGCACGCTGCAGCTGGCGCTCTCCGGCATCCGCGAGATGTCGATAATCGCGACGCCGCCGATCGACCGGATGGCCGTGCGCACCTATGTGACGCCGTTCGATCCGCTGACTATCCGTGAGGCCCTGCTGCGCGAGCGGTACCGCGGCGGTCAGTCGTTCTATGTGGTCCCGCGCATTGCGGACCTTGAGGACGCGGAAAAGTTCCTGCGTCAGAACGCGCCGGAACTGAAATACGTCACCGCGCACGGCCAGATGGGCGCCGGCGCGCTGGACGACGTCATGACCGCCTTCTATGACGGCCAGTACGACGTGCTGGTCTCGACGACGATTATTGAGTCCGGCCTCGATATTCCCCGCGCGAACACAATGATCGTGCATCGGGCCGACATGTTCGGCCTTGCGCAACTCTACCAGATGCGCGGGCGTGTCGGTCGGTCCAAGGTGCGCGCCTATGCGTATCTGACGACGGACGCGGAAAAGCCGATGACAGCAGGCGCCGAAAAGCGCCTGCGGGTACTGGCGTCGCTCGACAATCTGGGCGCCGGGTTCACGCTTGCGAGTCACGATCTCGACATGCGCGGCGGAGGCAACCTTCTTGGCGAGGAACAGTCCGGCCACATCAAGGAAGTGGGCGTCGAACTTTACCAGTCGATGCTGGAGGACGCCGTCATGGCGATAAAGGAAGGACGCGAGGAGGTCGGCGAACGGCAATGGTCGCCGCAAATCAACGTAGGCGCGTCGGTGCTCATCCCGGAAGAGTACGTGCCGGACCTGACTGTGCGACTTTCGCTCTATCGGCGCCTCGCGGAACTCGCCGAGGACAGCGAGCGTGAAGCATTCGCCGCGGAGATGATCGACCGTTTCGGCCCGCTGCCGACGGAGGCCGACCAGCTCGTCGCGGTGGCCGGATTGAAGGCTCTTTGCCGGCAATGCAGCATCGCAAAACTTGACGCGGGCCCCAAGGGCGCCGCCCTGACATTCCGCGACACGGGTTTTCCAGAACCCATCGCGCTCGTGCGGCTCGTCCAGTCGCGCCCGATGGATTTCAAGATGCGTCCCGACGGGAAACTCGTGATCCAGGGCGAGTGGCCAGACCCCGCGCTCAGACTCAAGGCGCTGCGTGCGGTGCTGGAGAGCGTAGCGATGTTGACGCGAAAGGCCGCCGCCTAGACTGAGGCGACCTCGAGATAGCGCGCATAATTCGCGACGCTTTCGGCGCCCTGACGGGCGAACTTCTGGTCGAATATGACGACCGGCACCCCGCCGATGCCCGCGTTGACTGCGGAATTGTGCGCATCGGCGACGCGCGTCCATTCGGCGTCGCCCGGTAACAGCCCGGCCACGATTTTGCGATCGAGGCCCACGGCACCGGCGATCTCGACCAGGACTTCATCGCTGCCGATATCGAGGCCCTGCACGAAATAGGCGTCGAAAACTGCATCGATCATGGGCAAGGCGAGCGATTGTCCTGCCGCCCATTCCACCAGGCGGTGGGCGTTCATCGTGTTCGGCAACCTCTTCGCCGCGTCGAGGTTCAGCGGCGTCGCGGCATCGTCCGCGGCAGCCCGCAAGGCATCGCGCGACGCCTTTGCCCGTTCCGGCTGGTTGGCGAAGATTTTTTCCAGATAGGCGACGCGGTCAAACCCTTCCGGCGGCGTGTCGGGACGCAGCAGGTATGGCCCCCAGCGGCGCTCGACCGACAGATCGGGACGCGCTGCGATGGCGCGGTCCAGCGCGCGCCAGGACACATAGCACCACGGGCAGCAGAAATCCGACACGAAGTCGATCGTCAGGGTCGCGGCGCTCATGCCAGGGCGCCTTGCGGATGGAACGGATCGAGCGCGCGGGCCTTGAGGCCGGCGCCGCTTTCGCCCGCCGCGAGTTCAACAACGCTGTGTTCGAGTATGATCGGACCGGCCTCGCCCTCGCCGGACGCAAAGGCCGTGCATTCGACCACGCCGGAAACGCGCTCGGCCGTGCGCCGGCCTTCATGAAGCGTTGCATCGGGAAGCGCGATGGCAATCACGTCGCCGTCCAGCACCGACGCCGTATCGTTCGCGCGTATGAGCCTGCCGGCGAGTTCGGCGATCTGGTTCGCGCTGCGGGTCCAGGCGAGCGCAGTCGTTTCCCGCGCGCCGGGTGCGAGGGTCATGCGGAGCGCCAGGAGGGTCAGCGGTCGGGAATTGAGGTGCGCCGCGTCCGAGAGCCGCGCGAGGTGGCGATCGAAGAATGTCTGTGCAAACAATCCGGCGGGGAGCCCATCCACGCGGCCCGCTGACGCAAGGCCTGCCTCCGCGTGGGCATGGCGGCGCCTCCGACGGATCTTCTCGAAGAGCCAGCGTATCGTCGCCTCCGGCGCGTCATCGGCGTGGATGATCAGCGAGGCGCCGCGATCGGCTGCGCCCGCGATCGTCGCCTCATCGCCGCGGCGCACGATCATCGCAGTCGGCAGATGGTGCAGGCGCGCATTCCGCCGCAACGCGCCGCACAGCGCGAGCGCGGTTGTCGCATCGTTCGTCGCGTTCAACGTCACCGCGTCAAAACTGTCTTCGTGCAAGTAGTCAAAACCCATGAACGAGCTGAATGCGGCCTCCAGTCGTCCGCCGGCGGCGGCCATCGCGCGTTCCTGCACCAGATAGAACGGGCTCGGTTCGCCGATGTAGAGCGCGCGCAACGGGCCGCCCGCCTCCACCGGTTCAACCGGCTCGCCGAACGAGCGCGCCGTTTTCAGGCGCAACATCAGTTCTTCACGTGCGGCGGCGCGGCGATGGATGGCGATCAGTTCCCGCTCGATCACGCCGTCGGGCGCATCGATCTGAATCCAGCCGTCGAATAGGGTCGCCTCATTGGGCGGCGGTTCGTCACCGCGGCTTGCGGCGACGATGGCGGCGGGGCGGCCGGTCGCACGTCTCAGGCGGGCCGCTTCACACTCGGCCCATCCGATAGCCTTTGGGGCCGCATCAAGAATTGCGATGTCCTCGACTAACTGTGCACGCGCCTGAACCGGCCCGAGGATAGCCGTCGCCTCGACACCGACAACCGCGAGCGCGTCCTGCAGGCTGCGTGTGCGTCGCGCATCGGGCGACCTGACGGAAATGCGCATCTCGATCCAATTCGCGGGCTGCGGGAAAGACCCGGCTGGGGCGGCCATTATCACCGGGGGCGCCGTAAAGGGAAGGCGTGGAAATGGTTGACGGAGCCCCTATCGGCAGCCAACGGATCAGAGGTCGCGAGCGAGGAGAATTGTCATGGCGCAGGGTCCGTTAAATGGGGTCAAGGTGGTCGAGTTCGCGGGCATCGGTCCGGGACCGTTCACCTGCATGCTTCTGTCGGACATGGGCGCGGATGTCGTGCGGGTGGATCGCAAGGGAGCGCGCGCAAGCGGATTCGACATCACCAGCCGCGGTCGCCGTTCCATCGCGGTCGACCTCAAGTCGCCGGACGGCGTGGCGGCTTGCCTGGCGCTGATCGAGAAGGCCGACGTACTGCTTGAGGGCTTTCGCCCGGGCGTGATGGAGCGCCTCGGGCTGGGACCGGACGTGGCGCTGAAGGACAACCCGAGATTGGTCTATGGCCGCATGACCGGCTGGGGGCAGACAGGTCCTCTCGCCAACGCCGCGGGGCACGACCTGAACTACATCTCGCTTACCGGCGGATTGCACGCGATGGGCCGCAAGGATGATTCCCCGCCGCCGCCGCTAAACCTCGTCGGCGATTTCGGCGGCGGCGCGCTCTACATGGCGATGGGCATCTGCGCGGCGCTGTTTGAAGCGCAGCGCTCCGGCAAGGGCCAGGTGATCGACTGCGCGATGACCGATGGGGCGGCCTCGCTTGCAGCGATGTTCTACGGCATGCGCGCGGCGGGGATGTGGAGCGATCAGCGTGACGCCAACCTGCTCGATGGAGGCGCGCACTTCTATGACACCTACACCTGCAAGGACGGCAAGTGGGTTTCGATCGGATCGATCGAACCGCAGTTCTATGCTTTGCTGCTGGAAAAAACCGGTCTCTCCAACGATCCATCATTCCAGGCGCAGATGGACCGCACCGCGTGGCCCTCGCTGTCGGAAAAGCTCGCCGCGGTGATCGCCACGAAGACGCGCGATGAGTGGTGCGCGTTGATGGAAGGCACAGACGTTTGCTTTGCGCCGGTGCTTTCGCTCGCCGAGGCGCCGGAGCATGCACACAACAAGGCGCGCGAGACTTTCGTGACTGTGGACGGCGTGGTGCAGCCAAACGTTGCGCCGCGCTTCTCGCGCACCGGGTCGAAGGTTCAGGGACCGCCGCCGCAAGTCGGCGCACACACGGAGGAGGCCCTGCGCGACTGGGGCGTTGATCCTGCGATCGCTGCGCGGCTGAAGGCGAGCGCGTGACAGCATCGCCGAGAGCCGCGAGGCGCCGTCTCTACCTCATGCGTCACGGTCGCGTAGACTACTTCAGCGATGAGGTGCTGCGCGCCCGCGATCATCGGATCGCGCGCCTGACGGACGAAGGCCGTGCGCAGGCGGAAACGGTTGGCCTGGCGCTCGCCGAACCGGTGATCACCCGCGCCGTCTCATCGGGCCTCGCGCGAACGCGCGAGACCGCCCAGATCGTGCTCGCACAGCGCACGCGGCCGCCGGAACTCGCCGACGAACCCGATCTCGAAGAGATTCGTGGCGGCACCATCGCCTTCAACGGACGCGCGGAGGCCGCCGTCGCAATGGCCGCGGAGTTTGCACGTGCACACGAGCCGGGCGCGCGGATGTTCGACGGGGAGAGTTTCGTCGAGGCGCAGGCGCGGTCCGTCGAGGCGATCCGGCGCCTTGTGCTTGTGGATGATCCCTCCGCCGACCGCGGGGCGATTTTGGTTGTGGCGCACGAGGGTGTGAACAGGCTGTTGTTGAGCTGGGCCTGCGGCGCGGGCCTGGCGGCGGCGTCCGCGTTCGAACAGGACACGTGCTGCGTCAACGTGGTTGATTTCGACCTCGCGCCGCGCGGCCGCGAGATCACGCGCATCATCGTCAAGGCGGTGAACATCACGCCCTACAACTGGCTGAAGCACGGTATGTCCCGCACCAGCCTTGAAGCCATCTTTGCCGCCGACTGAGCCGTTCATGCGCGGTTCAATCTGGACCGGGCATGGTCCGATCCGGCGGCGCGCCCTCCTCGTCCCTCGCTCGCGCGTCCGTCCTGGGTAACCAGAAAGCGCCGGCCGCCGGCTCAGCGGCCGGCGCGCCCGGATTCGAAGACACTGGAGGCCATGTTGCGGCGCCGTTGCGCGATGGCCCGCATGGCCCTACACACCCCGGTCCCTTCGAGAGTGTGCAATGGCGAACAAAGTCCTGCCCGACGCAAAGGCGGCCCTGGATGGCCTGACATTAGACGGGATGACCGTCATGTCCGGCGGCTTCGGCCTCTGCGGCATCCCGGAAAACCTGATCGTGGCGCTGCGGGATTCAGGGGTGAAGAACCTGACGGTGATCTCCAACAACGCCGGCGTCGACGAGTTCGGTCTTGTACTTCTGTTGAAGACCCGTCATATCGCGAAGATGGTTTCATCCTACGTCGGCGAGAACAAGGAATTCGAGCGCCAGTACCTG
>CAZGYQ010000095.1:0-11838 GCA_964530695.1 uncultured Caulobacteraceae bacterium | reverse complement strand
CTCCACCGATCCGCAGCCTGCTGCGGATCGGCACAATTTGAGCTGAAATCGGGCATCCCTCCCCCGCCTGCGGGGGAGGGAAATCCCGGTCACACCGTCAGGAACTGCGCCTTCTCGCCCGGCGCCAGCACCACGCAGGTCAGTGCGCCGCCATACACCGCGCCGGTGTCCACGTTGATGCGCCGCTCGCCGACGTCGGGCGCGAAATCGGTGGTGGGCGTGTGGCCGTGGATGACGCGGATGCCCTCCAGTTCCGGGCGGTCTGGCCAGCGGTCGGGATCGAAGAAGCGTGGACTGCGCGTCCACATGCGGATCTCGTCCTTGCAGTCGGGATAGGTATTGGGATCGATGCCGGCGTGCACGAACACGAGCTTGCGCGTTTCATCGACGAGCATCGTCGGCAAGCTGCGCAGCCAGTCGATATGATCCGAATCGACCGAGGCGCGCCATGCCTTGCCGGTCAGGGCGCGCTTGTCCCCGTCGCGACCGCGCGTGTAGCTCTTCAGCGTGTCGGCGCCGCCGTTCATCAGCCAATGCTCTTCCGCCGTGCCATGACTCTCGTCCCAGGCGTCGAGCATCATCTGCTCATGGTTGCCGAGCAGCGAGTGTACCGACAAAGTCTGCGACGCTTCCGCCTTCCGCTCCAGCTTCAGCACGAGATCGATGACGCCGCGGCTGTCTGCGCCGCGGTCCACATAGTCTCCGAGATGAATGATCGCCGCCTTGCCGCCGCGCCGCTCGTGGTCGGCGAGGACGATCGCGTACAGGGACTCAAGGCTCCTGGCCATGCCGTGGACGTCGCCGATGGCGTAGTAGATGGTCTCTGCAGTCATCGATTCACCCTGCGCCCGCCCGGCCGCACAAGGAAGACGTCATGTTGTCAGGGTCGCCGGACAGAAACTGGATCTGCGCCGCAATAGGCAAGATCGAAGCCGATTTCAACAGGTCGGCCGACACGCACCTCCTGCGCCTCGACCTGCCGGCGCATGGCGGCCCGCTTCGGGGCGTCGATCTCTATCTGAAAGACGAATCGACTCATCCTTCGGGCAGCCTGAAGCACCGGCTGGCGCGTTCGCTGATGCTTTACGGCATCTGCTCGGGCTGGGTGCGCGAGGGCGCGCCGGTGATCGAGGCCTCGTCGGGATCGACGGCGATTTCGGAGGCCTATTTCGCCCGCCTGCTCGGCCTGCCGTTCATCGCGGTCGCGCCGAAGACGACCGCGCCGGCCAAGCTCGCGGAAATCGAGTTCCTCGGCGGGCGCGTGCATCTCGTCGACGACCCGGCGCAGATCTACGCCGCCGCGCAGGCGCTCGCCGACGATCTCGGCGGCCACTACCTCGACCAGTTCACCTACGCCGAGCGCGCGACCGACTGGCGCGGGAACAACAACATCGCCGAAAGCCTCTTCTCGCAGATGGCGCGCGAGCCGCACGCAACGCCGCGCTGGATCGTCGTTGGCGCGGGCACGGGCGGCACATCCGCGACCATCGGCCGGTTCATCCGCTACAATCCCTGCTATGCGGGGCGGACGCAGCTCTGCGTGGTCGATCCCGAAAACTCGGCCTTCTTCGATCACTACGCGACAGGCGCGCGCCCGCACGGCCTGCCGCCAGGCCGCATCGAAGGCATCGGGCGCCCGCGCGTGGAGCCGTCGTTTCTCGCCGGCGTGGTCGATTGCATGGTGCGCGCGCCGGACGCCGCCTCGATCGCCGCGACGCGCTGGCTGTCGCGCCGGCTCGGCAGGAAGGTCGGGCCGTCGACGGGGACGAACATGATCGGCGTCCTGAAATTCGCGAGCGAGATGCGTGCGGCCGGCGAGACCGGCTCGATCGTGTCGCTCCTGTGCGATCCCGGCGAGCGCTACGCCGACACGATCTTCGATGATGCGTGGATCGCGCGGCAGGATCTCGACCTCGCGCCGTGGATCGCGCGGCTCGAGACGTTCGCCGAAACGGGCGTGTTCGACGCTCAGCTCGAGAGCGCCGCGCGCTGACGTTCGCGCCACATGGCCTCGGCGGTGAACAGCGCAAGACCGATCCAGATCAGCACGAAGCTCGCGATGCGCAGCGTGGTGAGCGGTTCGCCATAAGCCCAGCCGATGAGGAACTGGATGCTCGGCGCCATGAACTGCAGCATGCCGAGGGTGGAGAATTTCAGCCGCCGGGCGCCGAAGGAAAACAGGATCAGCGGCACGGCGGTGGCGAGGCCGGAGGCGGCGAGCAGCAGTGCGTTCGGGACGCTGTCGTCGAACGTGAGCCCCTGCGGCGTGGTCGATACCCACCAGAGGCCGAGCGCGGCGGGGATCGCGAGGATCATCGTCTCCGCCAGGAGGCCGCCCGCCGCGGGCACCGGCGCCTGCTTGCGCACGAGGCCGTAGAGCGACCATGACGCACACAGCGCAATCGACACCCACGGGAACGCGCCCAGCGCATAGGCCTGCACGGCGATGCCGACGGCCGCGAGCGCAAGCGCGCCGGCCTGCGCCCCGGTGAGGCGCTCCCTGAACAGCGTCACCCCGAATGCGACGTTGACGAGCGGCGTGAGGAAATACGCAAGGCTCGCCTCGATGACGCGATGGTTGGCCACCGCCCAGACGTAGATCGCCCAGTTGACCGCGATGAACACCGACGAGAGGAAGAGCGCGCGCAGCACGCCGGGCTGTTTCAGCGCGACCCGCGTCTCGGCGAACCCACCCATGAACAGGACCGCCAGCGTCGCCGCCGGCACGCTCCACAGGATGCGCGCGCACAGCACTTCCCACGGCCCCGCGAAGCCCACGAGTTTGAGATAAAGCGGCAGGACGCCCCAAATTCCATAGGCGGCGGCGGCGGCGACGAAGCCGCTGCGCACGTCCGGCGATCGCTGGTTCATGCGGGTGTCCGGTGGAACTGGTTGGGTCAAACCCTGGCAAGCCGCCAGAGCGCCGGACAGACGCAGCCCGCAGGTTCCTGAGGATCCCCGGCCGACACGCATGCCGAACATCGCCACGCTACCGCGCGACGATCATGGTGAAAAGGCCCGCGAGGCCGCCGCCCGTTCGCCATCTGCGCGAGCGATCGGGGTTCAATGCTTGCAACAGGCGTCCAGACCTGTTCGGGATTGGAACGTTTCCCCGAACGAGGCGGCTTGTCCGCAGGAACAGGGAAGACGCCATGCCGCCGTGGGCGCGCATACTGGTCGAGCGCGGTGCGAAGGCTTCCGGCCTCATGCAGCGGCGCGCGGCGGCGGTCGCCGCGAGGCTCCTCGTCGCGGCGTTCACGATGCTGCAGACCGGAGCCGACACGCTTCGCCCGCACCTTGAGCGCCTCCCGGCGCACGTGCGGCCTGTGCTTCGTGCGTTGCGCCGCCATGTCGCGGCGCTGCGGCTGGAGGCGCGCGCCGCTCGGGCGCTCGCGGTGGCGCTGGCGACGTTGCAGGCCACGCTGGACGCCATCCGCCGACGCCTCGCCAGCCTCGCCGTGCGTCTCACGCCGGCCGTCCGCTATCTCGGGCAATGCCTCGACATTCTCCGCGAGGACGTGGGCGCCGGCCACGCCATTGCGGCGGCATGGGTCGAGCGCATCGCCGCGCTGACCCTCAGCGAAATCTGGAACGCTCCGCACCGCCTGGCGATCCGCGGCGCCATCGGCGCATTCGCGCTGCTCGCGCTGGCCACGGACGCAACGCCCCCGCCCATCCCCGTGCTCGAAGCGGTCAAGCCGCAGGGCGCCTGGATCATGGTCTGGAACGACGAGTTCGACGGACACGCGCTCGACCGCCGCCGCTGGAGCGTGGTGGTGACGCCGCCGGACGGCGAGCGCTTCGGAGACTCCTATTTCCAGGACAATCCCGACACGATCCGCGTCGCCGACGGCATGCTTGAGATGCGCGCGGCACCGCTCCCCACCGGCGGATTTTCCGGCGCGCGACTTGAGACGCAAGGCCTCGCCTCGTGGCGCTACGGCCGGTTTGAGGCCCGCATCAAGGTCGCGCAGGGCGCCGGCACGCTCACGAGCTTCTGGATGATGCACAAGGACCCGACGCTGGAGCGCTGGCCGCTCGGCGGCGAACTCGACATTATCGAACAGCTCGGCCGCGCCCCGAACGCCGTCGAAAGCGTGATCCACTACAAGGGCGTCGACCGCGAACGCCATCACGTCCATTCGGTGTTCGACGAACCCTTCGGGGACGCGTTCCACGACGTCGCGCTTGAATGGACGCCGCAGGGATTTTTCTGGTTCATCGACGGGGAGCTGACGCTCGCCTACCCGCCGAAGGCCGACCACCCCTTCGACCGCGATTTCTTCCTGATCCTCAGCCTGTGCGTGGGCGGCGACTGGGCGTTGGCGCCAAAGCGGTCAACGACCTTTCCAGTGCTGGCGCAAGTCGACTGGGTGCGCGTCTACGCGATCAATCCGGACTATGTTCCCCCGGCTGGCGACGACAGCGCCGCTATCGCGCAACAAGGCCTGGAAACAACGGGTCGGCGATCTGGACTCTGAGCTTGTCCGCGCATTGAATGCGGTTGAAGACGACGTCGCAGAATGTGCGTCGGGGGATAATGGACATGCGGCTCGCGCGCCTTGCAGCACTTGTGGCGGTCACGCTGGTTCTTGGCGTGAGCGCGGCGCGCGCGGAGGGCGCGGGCCATGAGGGTCGCCCCGGATGGCGCCTCGTCTGGAACGACGAGTTCGACGGAACCGCTCTCGACGCGACGAAGTGGCGGGCGCGCACGACGCCTGAGTATCATCCTCTCGGGGACACGGATTTCTCCGATGCGCGCCGCCATCTGCGGGTGGAAGACGGCGTGCTGAAGCTGGTCGCACGGCGCGGCCCGCTCGGCCGCTACACCTCGGCGATGGTGGAGACGCAGGACATCGCCGCCTGGCGGCAAGGGCGCTTCGAGGCGCGCATCAAGGTGCCGCGTGGGCGCGGCTCCAACGCCGCATTCTGGATGATGCACCGCGATCCCACGCGCGAACCCTGGCCTCTCGGCGGCGAGATCGACATCGTCGAGCAGCTTGGCCGCCAGCCGAACCGGATCTACGGCACGTTGCATTTCAAGGGCGCCGAACGCATCCAGCGCGGCGGCACGGTGGACGCCGCAGAACCCTACCATGAGGACTTCCACGTCTTCGCCGTCGAGTGGACGGAAACCGGATTCGCCTGGTTCGTGGACGGTGAAGAATATTTCGCCCTGCGCGACCTGCCCCCCTCCGATCCGGCGCGGCCGCAATTCCCTTTCGACCGGCCATTCTTCATGATGCTGAGCAACGTCATCGGCGGCAAATGGCCGGGCCCGGCGGGGTTTTTCGGATCATTCCCCAGGACCATGGAAATTGACTGGGTGCGCGTCTACCAGCGCAGCGAAGACCAGTTCGCGCTCGGCGCCTTGCCGCGTGACGAGACGACACGATAGCCCGCGACGGGCTGGTGGCAGGGAGGCTCCCATGGCGCGCGTACTCGGCGTTGGCGGCATTTTCTTCAAGGCGCGCGATCCGGCGGCGCTCGGCAAGTGGTACGCCGACGTACTGGGCATCGAGATGAGCGACTGGGGCGGCGCGGTCCTGCTGCCCGACGCGATGGCCGCGCATCCGGGCGCGGCGACCGTGTTCAGCCCCTTCAAGGCCGAAACCACCTATTTCGAACCCTCGACGAAAGACTTCATGATCAACCTGGCGGTCGACGATCTCGACGCCATCCTCGCGCGTCTGGCGCAGCATGGCGTCGAGGCGAAGGTGCTGCCCGACGAGCCGAACGGTCGCTTCGCGCACATCATCGATCCCGAGGGCACGAAAATCGAGTTGTGGCAGCCCAAGCCGATGGAATGAGACCTCCGCCTATCCCTTCGGGACAGGCGGACGCCGGCAACGTCACGCCGCCGCCAGCCGTTTGAACAGGCCGCGATTGAGCATGAGCTCGGCGATCTGCACGGCGTTCAGCGCCGCGCCCTTGCGGAGATTGTCGGAGACGCACCACAGCGCCAGACCGTTCTCGACGGTGGAATCCTCGCGAATGCGCGAGACAAACGTCGCGAAATCGCCCGCACATTCCACCGGCGTGACGTAGCCCTCGTCCTCGTGCTTGTCGATCACCATGACGCCCGGTGATTCCCGCAGCAGGTCGCGCGCCTCGTCCGCCGTGATCGACTTTTCAAACTCGATGTTCACCGCCTCGGAGTGGCCGACGAACACCGGCACGCGCACGCACGTTGCGGTAAGCTTGATGGCGGGATCGAGAATCTTCTTCGTCTCGACCATCATTTTCCACTCTTCCTTCGTGTACCCGTCCTCCATGAAATCATCGATGTGCGGGATGACGTTGAAGGCGATCTGCTTGGTGAAGCGCTCCTTGACGATGGAGTCGTTGACGAAGATCGCGCGCGTCTGCGTCCAGAGTTCCTCCATCGCTTCCTTGCCGGCGCCGGACACCGACTGATAGGTCGCGACCACGACGCGCTTGATCTTCGCGAGATCGTGCAGCGGCTTCAGCGTGACGACGAGCTGCGCGGTCGAGCAGTTCGGATTGGCGATGATGTTGAGCTTGTCGTAACCGAACACGGCGTCCGGATTCACTTCCGGCACGACGAGCGGCACGCGCGGGTCCATCCGCCAGGCGCTGGAGTTGTCGATCACGACGCAGCCCATGGCGCCGATCTTCGGCGACCACTCCTTCGACACCGCCCCGCCCGCGGACATGAGCACGAGATCAATGCCGGTGAAGTCGAAGGTGTCGAGGTCTTTGCATTTCAGGGTTCGGTCGCCGTAGCTCACCTCGACGCCGATCGATTTCCGCGAGGCGACGGCGAACACTTCGTCAGCGGGGAACTGACGCTCTTCCAGAATCGAAAGCATCTCGCGGCCCACATTGCCCGTGGCGCCGACGACGGCGATGCGCAAACCCATTGTGCGTGACTTTCTCCAAGCGCGGCCGGGATGGCGGCGCGCGCCGGATATGCCATGGGTCGAGGTTTTTTACCAATCCGGCGACGGCGATTGCCGCTTCCGGGCCGGAGGCGCTAAGGTCCGCCCAGCGGAAGCGGGCTTTCGGGGAGAGCGGCACATGGCCGAGCCGACATTCGAGCTTTACAAGCTTCTGGTGGAGGAAGTCCGCGAGACCCGGCGCGCGCGGCGGGATCTCGCCAATGTGTTCACGACCCTCAATCTGGCCGGTGTCGGCGCGCTGGGGTTTCTGGCCGGACCGAACAATGGCCAGAGCCCGGCGCTCCTGGCGTGGGCGGTGGTCGCCCTGCTGCTCACCTGTGTCGTCTGGCGCACGTCGAACGCCTATTACACGCGCCTTCTCGCCGCGAAGTATTCAGTGATCTACGGCGTGGAGGACGATCTCGGGATTGATCCGATCCGCCGCGAATGGGCGAGCATGGGCAACCGCGGCCTGTTCAAGTTCTTTTCGCTCGAACGCCTGATGCCGGTCCTGTTCGCGGCCGGCTATGTCGTGTTCATCGCCTATCAGGTGAGTTGGTCCGACGCCGTGGCGCTGGTGGAAACCGCGCTGCGCCCGCTCACGGCGCTCATCGACCGCTAAAGCTTCGCCAGCACCGCATCGCCCATCGCGCGCGTCCCCATCGCGCCGCCGAGATCGCGCGTGCGCGCGCCGCCTTCGAGAGCTGCTTTCACCGCCGCCGACAGGCGATCGGCGAGATCGGCGCGGTCGAGTGAAAGCCTGAGAGCCATCTCGAACGAAAGGATCGCCGCCAGCGGGTTCGCCACGCCCTGCCCGGCGATGTCCGGCGCCGAGCCGTGGACAGGCTCGTAGAGACCCGGCCGGCCCGCCTCGCCCAGCGCCGCCGACGGCAGGAGGCCGATGGAGCCGGTGAGCATCGCCGCTTCATCGGACAGGAGATCGCCGAAGAGATTGTCCGTCACGATCACGTCGAACTGGCGCGGCGCCTTGACGAGCTGCATGGCGCAGTTGTCGGCGAGGATGTGCTCGAGCGTCACGTCGGCGTATTCGGCGGCGTGGAGTTTCGTCACCTCCTCGCGCCAGAGCTGGCCGGTTTCCATGACGTTGGACTTTTCCGCCGAATGCACGCGCCCCGTGCGCTTGCGTGCGATCTCGAAGGCCACGCGCGCCACGCGGACAATTTCGCTCGTTGTATAGACCTGCGTGTCGACGCCGCGACGCTCGCCGGGCGCGATCTCCTCCACGCCGCGCGGCTGGCCGAAATAGACCCCGCCCGTCAGCTCGCGCACGATCATGATGTCGAGCCCGGCGACGATCTCGCGCTTCAGCGGCGAGGCGTCGGCCAGCGCTTCAAAGCACAGCGCCGGACGCAGGTTGGCGAACACCGCCATCTCCTGACGCAGCCGCAGGAGCCCGGCCTCGGGCCGGATCGCCCGCGCCACGCCCGCCCATTTCGGCCCGCCGACCGCGCCCATGAGCACGGCGTCCACGGATTTCGCCCGCGCCACGGTCGCGTCCGAGATCGGCGCGCCCGCCACGTCGATGGCCGCGCCGCCAAACGGCGCCTCCTCCAGCGCGAGTTGCGGCCACAGGGCGCCTGCCACGCGGCGAACTTCAGCGATGACTTCGGGACCGATGCCGTCGCCCGGCAGGAGTAGAAGCGTCTTTGTCATGCCCGTCGTTTCGCCATCCCGGCGGCGCTTTGTCCAGCAACGAGGCTGCGCGCTATCGCCTCGGCGTCCGCCATTACCGCCGTCACGCGTCGTCGGTTGACTTGGGCCTCCGGATCAGACGGATTGCGCCCATGCCGCTTCTTATCGCTGTCGCGTCCGTCATGTTCCTCGGTTGCGCCATGGCCGGCATGGAGCGCGATTTCACGCGCGGCGCGCTGGCCGCGCTGGAGGGCGCCGTCGCCATGGCCGCCATCGCCATGCCGCGCTCCCGCACGGCGATTTTCGAAGTTCTCAAACGATTCTCGCGCCCGGCCGCCGCCTATTCGGCGCTTCTCCTTCTCGCGGCGGTGATGAGCGGCGCGTTTTTTGTGGGCGGCGCGAGCGATCCCTGGCGCGCGGAGCAGGCGATGGTCGCCCTGGCGGGAACGGGCTTCTTCTTCGTCGCCGCCGCAGGCGCCGCAACCGCCGGCGGGCGCAACCGCATGATCGCCGCGATGCTTGTCCCGCCCCTCGCGCTCGCGCTGCTCATCATTCTCGACCGGTTCGACGGACATCTGGACTTTTTCGGCATGTCGACGACACCCGCGGAAAATCGCCTCGCGGGCCCGTTCCCGTCGCCCAACGAAGCCGCGACCGCGTTCGCGCTCTTTGCTGTCGTCGCGGCCTTCGCCATTGTGGATGAGCTGACCCGTCGCCCGGCGCCGCGCGGCACGTTGCCTCCGCCGGCGCTGACGCAGCGCCTCTTCCTGCCCGCCGTCAGTTTTCTGGCGAGCCTCAACCTCCTTGCGCTCACGGGATCGCGCGCGGGGATCGCGGCTGGCGTTGCGGGCCTTTCGGTCTACTTCGCACTCGCCTGGTTGCGCGGTCTCAAGGGGCGCAGCGGCCCGCGCCTTGTGCCGATCGCGGCGGGCGCGATCATGCTGGTCGCGCTCTTCGTCGCCTCCACCTCCGGCGCCGGCGCGATGAAGCGCTACGTCGCCAGCGACGCCGCCACGCCGCCCTACTCGGCGATGACGGCGACGGCGCTCCAGTCATGGCGCGAGCGTCCGCTGTTCGGCCATGGCCTCGGCGCGTACGACCTTCTCCCTGCGGGCGGCGCCGGCGCCTCCAACGACATCGTGCGCTGGCTGGCCGAAGCGGGCCTCGTGGGGCTCGGCCTCGCGCTCGCGGCGCTTGGCGGGCTTCTTTTCCAGCTGTGGCGCGCCAAGGACCACGGACGTCGCCCCACGCGGGGATTTGCGCTTGCAGCCGGCCTGACGGCGACCGTGATCGTGCACGGCCTCGCGAATCCGGCGCTGTCGAGCCCGGCGGTCGCAGCGCTGTTCGCGGGGCTCCTCGGCCTGGCGGCCGCTTATGTGGATCCCGACGCCGACGCGGCGAAGATCAAGCCCTCGGCCCGTACGCGCGTCCTCGGCTGAGCCGCGCCGCTGGCGCGCAAGCCGCCGCCAAACTAGAACGCCACGGACGGACGGCCGCCTTTCGCGGCGCATCGGGAGCCACGCGTGCGGCGCAAGGGGATCATTCTGGCGGGCGGTTCGAGCACGCGCCTTTTTCCGATCACGCAGGCGACGGTGAAACAGCTGCTGCCGGTCTACGACAAACCGCTCGTCTATTACCCCCTCAGCGTCCTGATGCTCGCCGGCATCCTTGACATCCTCATCATCACCACGCCGCGCGATGCGTCCGCGTTCGAAGCGTTGCTTGGCGACGGATCGAGGTTCGGCGTCAAGCTCACCTACGCGGTGCAGCCCAGACCCGAGGGTCTCGCGCAGGCCTTCGTCATCGGCCGCGATTTCGTCGGCGACGATCCGAGCTGCCTCATCCTCGGCGACAACATCTTCCACGGCCCTGGCCTCGAAGCGCAGCTTGTCGCATCCGCCGCGGCGTCGGCCGGCGCGACGATCTTCACGCACCATGTGCGCGATCCGGAGCGCTACGGCGTGGTCGAATTCGACGACGCCGGCGCGCCCATGCGCCTGCACGAAAAGCCGAAGCGCTTCATTTCCAACTACGCGATCACCGGACTTTATTTCTACGACAACGCGGTGCTCGACATCGCAGCCTCCATCAAGCCGTCCGCGCGTGGCGAACTGGAGATCACGGATGTCAACCAGGCCTATCTCGACCGCGGCGCGCTCGCGTGCGTGCAGCTCGGGCGCGGATTCGCCTGGCTCGACGCCGGCACGCCCGACAGCCTGCTGGAGGCCGCGCAGTTCGTGCAGACCATCGAGCGCCGTCAGGGCCTGCGCATCGCGTGCCTTGAGGAGATCGCGGTGCACAAGGGCTTCATTCCCGCCAGCGCGCTCGCGGCGCTTGCGGCGCCCATGGCCGGCAGCGACTACGGGCAGTACCTGCTCAAGGTCGCCGCCGAACACGGCGCGGGCTGATGCGTCTCCTGATCACCGGCGGCGCGGGCTTCATCGGCTCGGCGCTGACGCGTCTTGCCATCGCCGAAGGTCACGACGTGCTTGTCGTCGACAAGCTCACCTACGCCGGCACGCTGACGTCGCTGCGCGACGTGGCGGACCATCCGCGCTTTGCGTTCCTTCAGGCTGACATCTGCGACCGCGCGGCGATCGACGCGGCTTTCGCGCGCTTCAGGCCCGACGCGGTCGCGCACCTCGCCGCTGAAAGCCATGTGGACCGCTCCATCGACGGCGCGGCGGATTTCATCCGCACCAATATCACCGGCACCTTCGAGGTGCTGGAGGCCGCGCGCATCCATGCGGAAGGGCTGTCCGCCACGGCGCGCGACGCGTTCCGGTTCCTGCATGTCTCCACGGACGAGGTGTTCGGCTCCCTCGGCGAGGACGGCGCGTTCACCGAGATGAGCCGCTACGATCCGCGTTCGCCGTACGCCGCGAGCAAGGCCGCCTCCGATCACCTCGCGCGCGCGTGGGGGCACACCTACGGCCTGCCGGTGCTGGTCTCGAACTGCGCGAACAATTACGGGCCGTACCAGCTGCCGGAAAAGCTCATCCCGCTGATGATCCTCAACGGGCTGGAGCGTCGTGCGTTGCCCGTCTACGGCGACGGCCTCAACCGCCGCGACTGGCTCCATGTGGACGATCACGTCCGCGCGCTGCTCGCCGTTCTCGAACGCGGCCGACCGGGGGAAACCTACGCCATCGGCGATCGTGCGGAGCAGGCCAACATCGATGTGGTGCGCCGCATCTGCGACCTGCTGGATGCGATCGCGCCTGACAACGAACCGCGCCGGGCATTGATCGCTTTCGTCGCCGACCGTCCCGGCCACGACCGC
>CAZGYQ010000094.1:0-12610 GCA_964530695.1 uncultured Caulobacteraceae bacterium | reverse complement strand
CGACCCGGCGGCGGTCGCGCATGCCGCGACGCGGGCGCGGCCAGTGTCCGGCGCCGTGGTCCTCGACGCCGACGGCCGTGCGGTCGCTTCCGACGGCGACGCCGACGAGGCGATCGCCGCCGCCGCGCGCAGAAGCGCAGGCCCGGCGGAGACGTGGGCGGGCGTCAGCGTGTCCGAAACCGGCGCGCGCGCGCCGGTGATCCTGCGGATGGTCGGCTCCTACACCATCGTCTCCATTCTCGATCCCGTGAAGCTCCTGCCGGAAGACCCGCGCGGGGGACGTTTCGTGCTCGCCGGCGCCGACGGGATCGCGCTCGCGGCGCTGCCCGCCGATACGGTGAAGGCCGGCGAGAACGCGCGCGCCGCGCTCGGCGGCGACAGCGAGTCCAGGGCGGACGGCTTCATCGTCGACGAAAACAAGTCAGCAGCCGTGGGCGTCGCCAGCGTGCCGACCGGCGACTTCGAGATCCTGAGCATCGCGTCCACGCGCTCGCCGCTGGCGCTCATGCTGCGCGCGCTGCTCGCCAACGCGCTGCTGGCGGCGGCGCCCATCCTCGCGGTCGGCGCGCTGTTGCTGATGATGCGCCACAACGTGCAGCGCGTGCGCGACGCCGAGGAACAGGTCGTGCGCGTGGAGGAGCGCTACAGACTCGCCGCGAACGGCGCCAAGGCCGGCATCTTCGAGTGGTCGCAGACCAACGACGTCATTCTGCTGTCTGAACAACTGACCGCGATCCTGCGTCAGGCGCGCTCCGAGATCTCGGTGACGCAGCTCGCCAATCTCGCGCCTTCGGAGGATCGCGCCGCGATCCTTGAGGCCTTCGACGCGGCGCGCGAGACCGGCGCGCTCGACGTGAACTTCCGCATCCCGGCGGGGCAGTCCTTCACATGGATCGAGATGCGGGGGCTGGCCCTGCAAAATCCCGGCGACGAGGCGCCGAGCATCGTCGGCACCGCGCTCGACGTCACCGAACGCCGCGAAGCGGAGATGCGCGCGAGCGCGCTGCAGCACCGCCTGCGCGAGGCCATCGACGGTTTCGCTGGCCCGTTCGCGTTGTGGGACCAAAGACGGCGCCTCGTCATGTGGAACCACTCGTTCCAGGTGCTGTTCAAGCTCGGCCAGCCGGCGCTGCGTCCGGGCGCATCCTACGACACGATCGCCATCGCCATGGCGCCGCACATCCGGCGCGAGCGCCCCGACCCGCACGATCAGCACATCCGCGAGGTAGAGCTTTCCAGCGGCCAGTGGCTGCAGATCCAGGAACGGCGCACCGCCGCGGGCGGCCTGCTGACCATCGGCCTCGACATCACCACCATCAAGAAACAGGAAGAGGCGCTCACCGGCAGCGAGGCGACGCTGAAGGCGGCGGTTGCAAAGCTCGAACGCTCGGAAGGCCGCAACAAGGAACTGGCGCGTTCGTTTGAAGAACAGAAGCGCCGCGCCGAAGACGCCAGCAACGCCAAGAGCGCCTTCCTCGCCAACATGAGCCACGAACTGCGCACGCCGCTCAACGCGGTGATCGGGTTTTCCGAGATCATGTCACAGTCGCTGTTCGGCCCGCTCGGCGATCCGCGCTACCAGCAGTATTCGAAGGACATCCTCGCCTCCGGCCAGCTGCTGCTCGATCTCATCAACGACATCCTCGACATGGCCAAGATCGAGGCGGGCAAGTTCAATCTCGCCCCGCGCCCGCTCGATCCGCTCGACGCGATCGAGCAGGCCGTGCGTCTCGTGAAGCGCCGCGCGGAGGAAAAGGGGCTTCAGCTGCTTGTCGATGCGCCTGAGCTTCCCGAGATCGAGGCCGACCACCGCGCGGTCAAGCAGATGCTGCTGAACCTCCTCTCGAACGCGGTGAAATTCACCAGCAAGGGCGGCGTCATGGTCGAGGCGCGGGCGAGCGAGACGATGCTGACGCTCCGCGTGATCGACACCGGACGCGGCATCTCCAAGGATCACCTGCCCCGTCTGGCGCGCCCGTTCGAGCAGGTCGACAGCGAGCACTCGCGCGACCATCCAGGAACGGGGCTCGGCCTTGCGCTGACAAAATCGCTCGCGGAAATGCACGGCGGGCGCCTGGAGATCGAGAGCCGCGAAGGCAAGGGCACCGTGGTCACGATCACGCTGCCGCGCCGGTTCGGCGGCGGCCAGCAGGACGCGCCGCCCATCGCGGCGGAATAATGCCTAAGGCCCCGCCACGCTCAGGGCCGGCGCGGATCGGCCGGCGACATGTCGTCGATGAGCGGTCGACGGTCGCGGCCGGCGCGCTGACGGGCGAGATTGCGCAGCACATCCCCCCGCTCCTCGGGGGTCAGCTTCGCCATCGCGTCCGCGATCGTATCCTGGAACTGGCGCGCGACTTCGCCGTCCGCCGCGCGCATGCGCGTGAACGCGGCCTTCACGGCGGCGACATCGTAGGGTTCGGCGCCGGCGAGACGGTAGACCTCAATGCGAGCGGCCCGCGCGGCGCGGCGCTTGTCGCGTGCTTCCCGCCACGCCTCGACGACATCGCCGCGGATCGCCTGCGCGCGCTCGGGCGGCAACGAGTCCATCAGCGAGCGCATGTTCGGCGCGCGCGCGATCGCCCTCTGCGCGATCATGCGATCCTGACGCAGGTTCGAGAGCGCCGTGCCGCCGACGACGCCCACCAGCAGCAGGTTCACCGCCAGCGAGACAAAGAGCGCGGTGCGCACGCCGCTCATCCGCCGACTCCGTCCGTGAAGGCGGCGCCCGGACTCTGGAACGCCGCGCCGAACGCGGCGTCCATCTCGTACGCCATCTCCTCATCCGGGCGCGCATTGGCGAAGCCGATCGCAACGCCCAGGGCCGCACAGGCCGCGAGCGCGGCCGCCTGGCGCCAGAACCCCGGCGCCGGCGCGCGACGAGCAAACGTCGGACGCAGGACATTGCCGCCGTGATCGCCATTCGGGAACGAGGCGAGAATGCGCGACGTCAGCGCCGCCTCGTCGCCGCCCGCCCGGGCGTCCAGCGCGAGCATGGCGTCAAGCGCCGCTTCATCGCGCGCCATCTCCGC
Source organism: uncultured Caulobacteraceae bacterium (assembly GCA_964530695.1). GTDB lineage: Bacteria > Pseudomonadota > Alphaproteobacteria > Caulobacterales > Aquidulcibacteraceae > VFBF01. The sequence goes on along the minus strand of CAZGYQ010000094.1, from coordinate 9,578 downwards.
AAAGTCCTCGACGTGCGCGCCGGCCCATGCCTGCGCCGCCGTGCGTTCAGCGTCGGGCCACCGCGCGGGCGCGGCGCCGTAGGCTTCAAGAATTGCGGCCATGCGTTCCCGGTTCATCGCGCCAAGTTCCTGTTCACGCCGCGCCATCGCCGACGCCTCCCATCAGATCGCCCGCAGCGTCCGTCAGCGCCGCGCGCATCGTGCGCCGTCCGCGCGCCAGCAAGGATTCCAGCGCCTCCACGCTGATCTCCAGCGACGCGGCCGCCTCGATGTTGCTCATGTCCTGGTAGTGGCACAGCACGATCGCCGCGCGCTGGCGTTCCGGCAGCGCATCCAGCGCGCCGCGCACCGCCGACGCACGCTGCTGCGCCTGGATCATGTCCGGCGCGCTCATGGCGGGATCGATCGAATACAACCCCGCATCGGGGTCCGACACCTCGCGGCGCCGGCGCAGCCGGTCGTAGCAGAGATTGAGCGCGACCCGGTGCATCCAGGTCTCGAACTTCGCCTGCCCCTCGCGCCATTTCGGCGCCTCCTTCCAGACCCGCAGGAACACCTCCTGCGCCACGTCCTCGGCCTCCGCCGCGTTCGACAGCATGCGTCGCCCGATCGCGGTCATCCGCGGCAGATGTTTGCGCACGAGCGTATCGGCGGCGCGGGAATCCCCTGCGCCGATGCGTCGGACAAGCTCTGCATCCGGGTCGTGCACGCAGGACCGCCGTCAGCGCGCTGGCCATGGAGAAGCTCTCGGTGAGGCGCTGGAGATCACGGCGTCACCTGCTTTCGACGCGCCATGAAGGTCCGCGCCGCCGCGATTTCCGACGCGTCGACGACGTCGTTGTTGTTGGAATCCAGCCGGTCGAAGCCGCGCATCGGGCTGGAGAGGAACTCATCGCGACTGATCTTGCCGTCGCCGTTGGCGTCGGCCTGGCCGCCTCCGCCCTTGCTCCTTCCGTTGGCCGCCGCCGCCGCGGCCATCTGCTCGCGCTCGCTGGCGGAGATGAAGCCATCGTTGTTGGCGTCCAGGCGGCGGAACCCCTGTTCGCGCGCCGCGCGCGCTTCCGCCCGCGTGATCGCCCCGTCGCGGTTGGCGTCAGCGGCCAGCAGCCGGTCGAGCATGCCGCCGCCGCCTTGCGCAAGGGCGGGCGCAAGCGCCAGCGTCGCCATCGTTAACACCGCCGCAGTCATCACGATCATCCGCATCGGCAACTCCCTTGTTCGTCCATCTAACGTGAGTCCCCGCCGATTCCGTCGCCCGCCGGCGCCATCGCCCGTCGGAAGACCGCCCGCACCCCCGTCAGGGTATCCTCAAGCCGCGTTTCCAGCGCCGCGAAGTCCGGCGCATGCCCGACCTGCGCCAGCAGCGCCTTGAGCCGTTCCGGCGCCCGGGCCGGATCGAACAGATCGTCGACGCAGATCCGCAGCACCTGCTGCAGGTCCGAGTAGAGCGTCCATGCGCCGGAAAGGAGATCGGCGTCGGGGCCTGAGAGCCGCCCCGCGGCCTTCAGCGCGGCGAGCGCCTCACCGGTGTTCGCGTGCGCCGCGACGCCGACGGAGAGCGCCTGCGCGACAAATTCGATGTCTACCAGCCCGCCGGGCTGGAGCTTGAGGTCCCACAGGCCGCGCCCGGGACGCTCCCGGTCCATGCGCGCCCGCATGTCTGCGGCGTCGGCGAGAATCGCGCCGGGGTTGCGCGGATGAGCGATAATCTCGCCAACCACCGCCATCGCCTTGCGCCCGAGCGCCTCGTCTCCCGCGACAGGCCGCACGCGGGTGAGCGCGAGCAGCTCCCAGGTCCAGGCCTCCTCGGCGTAGTAGTGCGCGAACCCCGACAGCCGCACCGCCACCGGGCCCTTCGAGCCGGACGGCCGCAGCTGCATGTCCACATCGTAGAGCAACCCCTCTTCGGTCGGCGCCGAGAGCGCGCTGATCAGGCGCTGCGTGACCTTGATGAAATACTCGTTCGCCGACAGCGGACGCGCGCCCGCGCTTTCGGCGCCTTCTTCAGCGTCGAACACCACCATCACGTCGAGATCGGACCCCGCCGCCAGTTCGCGGCCGCCGAACTTGCCGAGCGCGAGCACCACAAAGGCGCCGGGCGGGGCCCCGTGCAGGCGCGAGACTTCCGCGATCGCCACATCGCACAGTTCGGTGACGCAGGCTTCGGCGAGATCGGCGTGCGCGGCGCCCGCCTCCGCCGCCGTCGCGCGGCCCTGCAGCGTCTGCAGGCCAATGCGCAACGCCTCCTCGCGATGAAAGCGGCGCGCCGCGTTGATGGCGGCTTCGAAGCCGTCCGCCTCGCCGATCTGTCGCGCGAGCGCCGCGCGACGCGCGCCGGGCGCATCTTGCGCAATGGGACGCACGAACGCGTTGTCGACCATCGCATCGAGCAGCGCCGGGCGGCGCGCGAGGGTATCGGCCATCAGCGGCGCCAATCCGAGCACGTCGGCGAGATCGGTGAGCAGGCGCGGCTGCGCCTGAAACAGCGACAGCACCGTGACGCCGGACGGCAGCCCTGCGAGAAAGTCACAGAACCGCGCGAACGCCGCGTCCGGCTCGCCGCTTTCGGCGATCGCGCGCAGGAGACGCGGCATGATCGCGGTGAGCAGTTCGCGCGCGCGTTCCGAACGCGTGGCGCGGATGCGACCGTGGTGCCAGCCGCGCACGGCCTCGCTCACCGCGCCGGGATCGCCGAAGCCGAGCTGCGCGAGCGTCGCGAGCGTCTCGGGATTGTTTTCCACGCCGGTGAAGATGAGCGAGCCGAGCGGATCCGCGAGGCTTTCCTCGCTGGAAAAAAGGCGCGCATCGATGGCGGCGACGGCGTGGCGGCTTTCAACAAGTTCGGCTTCGAGCGCGGCCCACGATTCAAATCCCGCGAGCGCCGCAAGGCGGCCCTGCCCGTCGGCGTCTTCGGGGGTGCGATGCGTCTGCTCGTCGGCCAGCATCTGGATGCGGTGCTCGACGTTGCGGTAGAGGCGGTACGACGCGACCAGCGACGCCTCAGCCTCCGCTTCCACGCGTCCCGCCGCGCGCAGCGCCGCGAGCGCCTCGACCGTCGCGCGCACGCGCAGCGCCTTGTCGCGACCGCCGAGGATGAGTTGCTGGGTCTGCGCGAACAGCTCGATGTCGCGGATGCCGCCGCGCCCGAGCTTCACGTCGAACACGCCGGTGTCGAGCGCGCGGCCCTTGCTGGCGGCGAGGATCTGCCGCTTGATCGAGTGCACATCGGCGATGGCGGCGTAGTCGAGATTGCGCCGCCAGATGAACGGCGTGAGCGATGCAAGGAATTCTTCGCCGGCCGCAATATCCCCCGCGCACGCGCGCGCCTTGATGAACGCGGCGCGCTCCCAGTTCTGGCCGACGCTCTGGTAGTAATGCTCCGCCGCCGCCAGCGAGACCGCGATCGGCGTCGACGCGGGATCGGGCCGCAGGCGCAGGTCCGTGCGGAAGACGTAGCCGTCCACGGTGTATTCCTGCAGCGCCCGCACGAGGAGCTGCGCAAGGCGCACCGCCAGCGCGCGTGGCTCGCCGCCGGTCACGGGCAATGTGTCGGCGTCGTAGAAGACGCTGATGTCGATGTCGCTGGAGTAGTTGAGTTCGCGCGCGCCGTGCTTGCCCATGGCGATGAGGAGAAGGCCGGGCGCGGGGCCTGCCGGATCATCGATCGCCACGGCGCGCATTTCACCGCGTTCCGTCACGACACGCGCGGCGGCCCGCAATGCGGCGCGCACCGAGGCGTCCGCGAGATCACTCAGCGCGCCGGTCACCTCTTCCAGAGACCAGACGCCGGCGAGATCGCCGACGGCGATGGCGAGGTGCGCGCGACGCTTGGCGGCGCGCAGCTGCTGCATCACCGCATCGAAATCGCCGTCGGCGCGCGCGCACGCGGCGACGGCGTCATCGACCACGACGCGCGGTCCTTCGCGCGCAATGCGCGCGGCGACATCGCTGTCGCGCTCGGCGAGCCGCGCAAGATAGGGCGCGCCCGCGCAGGCCGCGGCGAGCGCCTGGCCCCAGTCGCCGGGCGCTATGGAGGTGAAAGCGCCGCTCTCGTTGAAGACGTGCGCGAGACGCCAGCCCGTCACAGACTGGGGCCCCGGCGCGGCGGCGGCGCCGCCGGCAGCACGAGCACCGCAGAAAGCCCGCGCGAAGCGCCCTGCGTGAGACCGTCCTCAAGCATCAGTTCCCCGCCATGAAGCTCCGCGACCGCCGCGACCAGCGAAAGCCCGAGCCCCACGCCGGGCGACGTGCGGTGCTTCTCGAGCCGCACGAAGCGTTCCTTGACCTGCTCGCGCTTCTCCGGCGGCACGCCGGGCCCGGAATCCGCCACACGGATCTCCACCCGCCCGTCCGCGCGCGCCGCCGTGGACACGATGACCTTTCCGCCCGCGGGCGTGTACTTCATCGCATTGTCGAGCAGGTTCGCCAGCGCCTGCGCGACGAGACGCGCATCGCCCATCACCACCAGATACGGCGAGCAGTGGCTTGAAAGCGCGACGTTCGCCGCTTCCGCCGCGGGCTCATAGAACTCTGCCATCTCGGCGACGATCGTGTGCAGCTCCACGCGGCTGAAGCGCCATGTCTCGGCGGAGTTGAGCCGCGCGAGCTGCAGCACGGCGTTGAATGTCTTCAGGACGCGATCGGTTTCCTCCTGCGCCTTGCGCAGGGCGTCGCGATCGGCGGTCTCGTCGGGCGGCTCGCCGAGCGCCTCTTCCAGATTCTGGCGCAGCCGCGCGAGCGGCGTGCGCAGATCGTGCGCGATGGCGTCGCCGGCGTCGCGCTGCGCGTGAACGAGCTTCTCGACCCGGTCGAGCATCTCGTTGAGGTTCTTGGCGAGAATGTCGTGCTCGTCGTTCCAGCCGATGACGCCGACGCGTCTGGTCAGATCCCCGGCCATCACCCGCTGCATCGTCTCGGTGAAATGCTCGATGCGCCGGGAGGCGAACCACGCCGCGATGAGGCCGGCGATGATCGAGAAAGCAATGGCGATGCCGACGGCCCAGGAGAGCGCCTTGGTCATGCGCGCGGCGGCGGCGCGCGTCTCGCGGTGGTCGCGCGAGATCATCAGGACCGGGCCGTTGAGGAGGCGGCCCATGTAGGCGCGCGCCTCTTCGTTCTGCAGCCGCTCGCCGGTGCGCACGGCGTACGGGAAGTCGAACATCTGCGGCGTGTCGCCGATGAGCGCATGATCGGGCAGGCGTTCGAAGTCGCCGGCGATGATCTTTCCGGACTGGTCGGCGAGCATGTACTGCAGCGGACCGTCGGTGGCGGACCGCTCGATCACCTGCTGGTTCAGCTCGCGCAGGCCGCCGCTCTCGTAGGACGCGGCGAGCAGTTCGTATTCGCGCCGGACGGCCTGGTCGGCCTCACGCGCCACTTCGATGGCTGTCGAGTAGTAGACGTAGAAAAAGAGCGCCAGGACGAGCACGAGAAAAACCGCCGCCTGCCCGAGGGCGAGCGCGAATGTGGTCGTCCTGGCGAATGCCGGAAGCCTGGCTCTCAGGCCTCCAAGCGATACCCGGAGCCGCGCACGGTATGCAGCAACTGCGTCCCGAAATCGCGATCGATTTTCGCGCGCAGCCTCGAGATGTGCACGTCGATCACGTTCGTCTGCGGGTCGAAATGGTAATCCCACACCTTCTCCAACAACATGGTCCGCGTGACGACCTGTCCGGCGTGGCGCATGAGATATTCCAGCAGCCTGAACTCGCGCGGCTGAAGGTCGATCTTCGAGCCCGCGCGATGGACAGTGCGGGCCAGGAGATCCATTTCGAGATCCCCGACCTGCAGCCGCGTCACCGGTCCGCCGTTGCGGTCACGTCCGTGCCACAAGGCGCGCACGCGCGCCAGCAGCTCGTCCTTCTCGAACGGCTTGCCGAGGTAGTCGTTGGCGCCGGCGTTGAGGCCTTCGATGCGCTGGTGCGTCTCGGCCTTCGCCGAAAGGATCAGCACCGGCGTGGACACGCCCGCCAGCCGGAGGTCGCGCACGATCTCCTGGCCTTCCTTGTGCGGCAGCATCCGGTCGAGGACGAGCACGTCATAGGCGACGTCCCCGGCCATCGTCTCGCCGGTCAGGCCGTCGTTGGCGACGTCCACCGTATGGCCGTCCTCTTCCAGCGCGCGCCGCAGCGTGCGCTGGAGGTCGATATCGTCTTCCACGACGAGGACGCGCATGGGTTTTGCTCCACTGTCGGCCATGTTGATCCTTCTGCGCTGTTGCTGAGATCAGCCCCGTTTCGGTTCCACCGCGATGAAACGCGCCGGGCCGTTGCGGCCCTGCACCTGCAGCAGCACCGGACGGTTCTGGCGCTGCGCCGTTTCGATCGCGAGGTTGAGATCGTCCGTCGTGCGGACCGGCTTGCGGTCGGGACCGGCGGTGATGATCACTTCGCCGATGCCCGCACGCTCGGCCATCGCGGAATTGTCCTCGATGCCGGTGATGACGAGACCGCCCTCGACGCCGTCCAGGCTGAGACGCCGGCGGTCTTCCGCCGTGATCGTGCGCACCGCCACGCCAAGCGCGTTCATCTGCGTCGCCGCGGACGGCCCCGCGGCGCCGGCCTCCGGAGACCCGTCCTGCACCGCGCTCGCGAGCTGACGTTCGCTCGGGCGTTCGCCGAGGCGGACCATCGCGGTGCGGCGCTGACCGTCGCGCTGGTATTCCACGCGGGCGTCGCGGCCGATCGGCGCCTGACCGACCTTCTGCGTCAGGTCTCGGCTGTCTTCGACCGCCTGACCGTTGAAGGTGAGGATCACGTCGCCCTGCTGCAGCCCAGCGGCCGCAGCGGGACTGCCGGGCGTCACGCTGCCGACGATGGCGCCCTTGGCGTCGCGCAGGCCGATGCTGGCCGCGATCTCGCGATCGACAGGCTGCACCTGCACGCCGAGCCAGCCGCGCGTCACGCGTCCCGACGAGACGAGCTGGTCGACGATGCGCGCGGCCGTGTCCGAGGGAATGGCGAAGCCGATGCCGACATTTCCGCCGGTGGGCGAGAAGATCGCCGAGTTCACGCCGACGACATTGCCCTTCAGGTCAAACGCCGGGCCGCCCGAATTGCCGCGGTTGATGGGCGCGTCGATCTGCAGGAAGTCCACGTAGGACGAGTTGCCGTAGTCGCGACGGCCCTTCGCCGAGACGATGCCCGCCGTGGCCGTGCCATCGAGGCCGAAGGGGTTGCCGACCGCCACCACCCAGTCGCCGACCCGCACCGACGGGTTGCGGTCGAACGTCACGTAGGGAAAGCGGCCGCCGCCGATGATCTTCAGCACCGCGAGATCGGTGCCCGGGTCGGTGCCGACGAGTTCGGCCTTCAGTTCGCGGCCATCCGACAGACGGATGGTGATGTCCTCGGCGTCCTCGACGACGTGGTTGTTGGTCACGATCGTGCCGGTCTCGGCGACGATGAAGCCCGAGCCCAGTGCGACCGGCGCGCGCGTGGGCCCCCGCTCCGGAAAGCGGCGCATGAACTCCTCAAGACCGGGCGGCAGATTTTCGACATCGGTCCGCTGGGCGGCGCCGGCCTTCTGGCGCACGGAAATCGACACCACCGCCGGGCTCACCCGCTGGATGAGGTCGGCGAAGCTGGCGGGTGCGCCGCCGGGGGCGGAGACCGCCGGGACCGTGATGCGCTGGGCCTCGGCCCGTTCGGCCAGAAAGGTCGGCGCGGCGGCGAAGCCCGCGAAGGCCGTCACCGTGGCGGCGCCGGCGACCAGCATGCTCTTCATCATCTTCACCGGGTTGGTCTCGGACGTCTTGTCGGACATGAAGTTCCTCGGAATGCCGCGGGCCTGGGCGACTTTCGCCCGCCTGCGCGTCGAATGGCCGGATAAGCGCCATTTGGGGCGAAGTTGCGATCATTACAGCGCCCCGCGCAAGGGGCGCGGGCGTCCCTGTCCTAACGGTCATCTTCCGCGTCGGGGTCGGGATCGCCCTTCCCGGCGGGGGGCGCGCGACGGCGCAGCAGCGGCGCGGCGGCCAGACCACCGATCAGCAACAGGACGAGCGGCGCCGCCCACAGCGGCCAGGTCAGCGACGAGGCGCGGGGGCGCAGGAGGACGAAATCGCCGTAGCGGTCGGCGAAGAAGGCGCGGATTTCCGCGTCGGTGTCGCCGGCGGCGATCCGTTCGCGCACCAGCGCGCGCATGTCGACGGCGATGGAGGCGGTGGACTGGGAGATCGGCTCGTTTTCGCAGACGACGCAGCGGATCTCGCGGTCGAGCGCCTGCGCGCGGGCTTCGCCAGCGGGATCGAGGGCGCCGGGGGTCCCCGCGGCGGCAAGGAAGGCGAGCGAGGCGAGCGCGCGGATCATGCGGCGGGAACCGCCGCTGCGGCCGATTTTGGCGCCGGAGCCGGGGCCGCGAGACGCCGGCGCGCCAGCACCACGAGGCCAAGCGTCCCGCCAAGGGCCATCAGCCCGGCGCCGATGAAGATGAGCTGCACCAGCGGGTTGAAATAGAGGCGCACCGTCCAGGCCTGCGGACCGACCGTGCCTTCCCCCGGCGCGCCGAGGGCGATGTAGAAATCGCCGGAAAGGCCGCTGAGAATGCCCACTTCCGTCGTCGGCATGCCGGAGACGGCGTAGAAGCGGCGTTCGGCGTGAACTGTGCGGTCATCCACGCGGAACGCGCCCCGCTGGGCGGAATAGTTCGGGCCCTCGCGCGGCGCGATGTCGACGAGCGTCACGTTCCGGCCCGCAAAGCTCACGGTTTGTCCCGGCAGCATCTGCACGGACTGTTCCTTGCGGAACGAGGTTTCGGCGACGGCGCCGATCGTGAAGAGACCGGCGCCCGCGTGCGCGGCGACCATGGCCCACACCGCGAGCGGCAGCGCCGCGACTTGGGCGAGTTTTCCCGCCCGCTTCCAGACGTAGAGCGCTGCGCCTGCCAGCACCCACACGCCCACCGCGATGCCGAACGCCGCCCACAGCGGTCCGCGCACGACCGCGAGCACGACAACTGCAGCGCCGGCCGCCGCAAGCGCCGCCCAGCGCAGGAGACGCCACGCTCCGGCAAGATCGCCGCGACGCCACGCGAGCAGCGGCGCCACGGGCAGCGCGAGGAAGAGCAGCGCCATCAGCGGCCCGAAAGTGATGCTGAAGAAAGGCGGCCCGACGGAGATGAGCTGTCCCGTCATCGCTTCCAGCAGCAACGGATAGAGCGTGCCGATCAGCACCGTGCCCATCGCCACCGCAAGGCCCACATTGTTCAGCACCAGCGCGCTTTCGCGGCTCACCAGCACAAAGCCGGATGGTTCCGACAAGCGCGGCGCGCGCCATGCGTAAAGCATCAGCCCACCGCCCACGAAGAAGGTCAGCATCGCGAGGATCGCGTAGCCGCGCTTCGGATCGACGGCGAACGCGTGCACCGATGTCAGCACGCCCGAGCGCACCAGGAATGTGCCGAGCAGCGCGAGGCCGAACCCCACGATGGCGAGCAGGATCGTCCACGCCGCCAGCGATCCGCGTCGTTCTGTGACGATGGCTGAATGCAGCAGCGCGGCGGCGGCGAGCCACGGCATGAAGCTCGCGTTCTCCACCGGATCCCAGAACCACCAGCCGCCCCAGCCGAGTTCGTAATAG
>CAZGYQ010000093.1:0-13041 GCA_964530695.1 uncultured Caulobacteraceae bacterium | reverse complement strand
GTTCGGCGGCGAGAAGGAAACCGGCGGCGGCCGCGAGGCGGGGTCGGACGCCTGGAAGGCCTACATGCGCCGCCAGACCACCACGGTGAACTATGGCCGCGCTCTCCCGTTGGCGCAGGGGGTAAGTTTTGACATCGGCGAGTAGAATCTCTACCAGCCGTCCATGGAAATCCGTGACGCCATCACCTTCGACGACGTGCTGCTCGAGCCGGGCCCGTCGCAGGTCCTCCCCGCCGACGCCGACACCCGCACCCGACTGACCCGCGGGATCACGCTCAACATTCCCCTGATCTCCGCCGCGATGGATACGGTGACGGGAAGCCGTCTCGCCATCGCCATGGCGCAGGCGGGCGGCATGGGCGTCATCCACCGCAACATGACCCCCGAACTCCAGGCCGACGAAGTGCGCCGGGTGAAGCGGTTCGAATCCGGCATGGTCGTCAACCCGGTCACCATGCCCGTGGACGCCACGCTCGCCGAGGTGACGGCGTTGCGGGAGCGGATGAACATTTCGGGCTTTCCCGTGGTCGAGCCGTCCCACGACGGCAAGCCCGGCAAGCTCGTCGGCATCATCACCAACCGCGACATCCGCTTCGCCGACGATCCGAACGAGAAGGTCGGCGCGCTGATGACGAAGAATGTCGTCACGGTGCGCGAGGGCGTTTCGCAGGAGGAGGCGCGCCGCCTGCTGCACAAGCACCGCATCGAACGGCTCGTCGTCGTCGACGAGAACGGGCGCTGCGTCGGCCTCGTCACCGTCAAGGACATGGACAAGGCCCAGAGCCACCCGAACGCCGCCAAGGACGAACAGGGCCGCCTGCGGGCGGGCGCGGCGTCCACCGTCGGCGAAGACGGGTTCCGGCGCTCCATGGCGCTGATCGAGGCGGGCGTGGACGTCGTCGTCATCGACACCGCACACGGCCATTCGCGTCTCGTGCTGGACGCGGTCGAGCGCCTCAAGCGCGAATCCAACCGCGTGCAGATCATCGCAGGCAATATCGCCACGAAGGACGGCGCGAAGGCGCTGCTCGATGCGGGCGCGGACGCGGTGAAGGTGGGCATCGGGCCGGGCTCGATCTGCACGACGCGGATCGTCGCCGGCGTCGGCGTGCCGCAACTGACGGCGATCATGGATGCGGTCGAGGCCGCGCACGCGGCGGGCGCGCCGGTGATCGCCGACGGCGGCATCAAGTTTTCCGGCGATCTCGCGAAGGCGCTCGCGGCGGGCGCGGAAGTGGCGATGATCGGCTCGCTGCTCGCGGGCAGCGAGGAGAGCCCCGGCGAGGTGTTTCTCTATCAGGGCCGCTCCTACAAGTCCTATCGCGGCATGGGTTCGCTCGGCGCGATGGCGCGCGGCTCGGCGGACCGCTACTTCCAGAAGGAAGTCACCGACCAGATGAAGCTGGTGCCGGAAGGCATCGAGGGTCAGGTGCCTTACAAGGGGCCCGTCGGGCCGATTGTGCACCAGCTGCTCGGGGGCCTGCGCGCCGCGATGGGCTATGTAGGTTCGGCGAACCTCAAGGAGCTGCGCGAGAAGGCCCGCTTCGTACGCCTGTCTGCGGCGGGCCTGCGCGAGAGCCATGTGCACGATGTGGCGATCACCCGCGAGGCGCCGAACTATCCGCTGGGCGGCTGAGGCGTGACCACGATACGCCCGATGCGGGAGAGCGATTTCGACTGGGTGCTTGCGCTCAGCGCGGAAAACGAAGTCGAGACTTCGCACCTCGACGCGCCATCCCTGCGGGCGATGATGGCGGATGCCTTCGTCGCCGATGTGGTGGAGCCGGAGGCGGGCTATCTCCTCGTCTTCGATGAGCGCGCCGCGTATCAGAGCGTGAATTATCTCTGGTTCCGCGAACGCTTTCGGCGCTTCGCCTATGTGGACCGCATCGTGATCTCGGCCGCGGCGCGGGGTCTCGGGCTTGCCCGCGCGCTTTACGAAAACCTCTTCGTCAGGGCGCGCGCGGCGGGTCACGACCTGGTGTGTTGCGAGGTCAATCTCGATCCGCCGAATCCGGGGTCCGACGCGTTCCATGAACGGTTGGGATTTGTCGAAGCGGGACGCGCGACGCTGCAGAACGGCAAAACGGTGCGCTACATGACGGCCGCCCTGTAGCGTTTCATGTAGCGCACCTGTCGCCCGTCCTATTCGCCGAATGCGCGCACCGTCGCGCGGTGACGGCCGGGGCCGCTTGCCTCGTAGAGGAAGGTGATGCTGGCGATGTCGCGCGCGCCGCCCTCGAGATCGATCGCGCGCGTGCAATTGCCTGGGCGGATGAGTGCGGCGACGGAGACGTCCTGATGGCCGCCGTTGTGGAACACGATGTCGACGTCCTTGAAATTCACCGGCTTCCGGTAGACGCAGAAGCGCACCTTGGTGAACGTGCGGTGGCCCTCCACGACGATGGTGTCGCGGTCCGTGCGGTCGCGGACTTCGCGCACGCCGAGCAGGTTCCATTCGGCAGCGGCCGGGGCGACGGCCCCGGCGAGCGCAAGGAACGACAGGGCGACAACGGCGGCGATCTTTTTCATGGTTACTCCTCCAGGTGCGCCGGGCGCGGTTGGCCGGGCGTCGTTTCAAACGGGGCGGAAATCCATATCCGGCGTCACCGGACCCGCGGGTGTGACGGCGGTCACCTTCGCACACCCGGGGGGCGAGTGCTGGACTTGTTCGGGCTCCATGCCCTATGCCCGCCGCTTTAGAGGGGTTCCACCCATGCGCACCGGCGCGCGGCTGCAGGCTGCAATCGAAATTCTCACCGACATGGAGACGCGCAAGCGTCCCGCCGCCGATGCGGTGCGCGACTGGATGCTGTCGCATCGCTTCGCCGGCTCCAAGGATCGCGCCGAGATCGGCGACGTGGTGTTCGGCGCGCTGCGCTGGCGCCAGTCGAGCGCGTTCCGCTTTGGCGAAGACACGCCGCGCGCGTGGGTGCTGGGCGCCCAGCGGTTCGGCTTCCATGCAGATGCGGAAGCGCTCATCGCCGCATTCAACGATCCGCACGCGCCGCCCCCGCCGTCCGATTCCGAGCGCGCCGTGCTTGCCGGCGAAACGCCGGCAAGACTCATCGTCGACGCGCCGTCCTTCGTGCGCGGCGATTATCCGGAGTGGCTCGACGCCAGCCTCGCGCGCGCCTTCGGCGACGCGCGCGCGGAAGAAGGTGCAAGCCTCGCAGCTCCCGCGCCGCTCGATCTGCGCGCCAACACGCTGAAGACCACGCGGGAAAAACTCATCGCGGCGCTGGGCGAAAGTCCGCGCCTGCAAGGGCCGCCGCCCGTCACGGAGCACGCGCCCGAGGGCGTGCGGATTCCGTGGACGCAGGGGCGTACGTTTCCGTGGGCGACCGAACAGGCCTTCGTCAAAGGCTGGTTCGAAGTGCAGGACGAGGGCAGCCAGATCGCCGCCGCGCTCGCGGGCGTCGCGCCCGGTATGCAGGTCGCAGACGTCTGCGCCGGCGGCGGCGGCAAGACATTGGCGCTGGCGGCGCTGATGCAGAACAAGGGCCAGATCTACGCGTTCGACGTGGACGGACGACGCCTCGCGCCGATGCATGAACGGATCGATCGCGCGGGCGTGCGCAACGTGCAGGTGCGGGCGCCGGCGCGCACGAAAGATGTGCTGGCCGATCTGCACGGTAGGATGGACGTCGTGTTCGTCGATGCGCCGTGCACGGGCTCGGGCACATGGCGGCGCGCGCCGGATTCGAAGTGGCGGCTGACGCCGAACGCACTGGCGAAGCGGCTTGAGGAGCAGCAGCAGGCGCTCGATCTCGCCGCGCCGCTGGTGAAGCCGGGCGGCCGCATCGTCTACGTGACGTGCTCCGTCCTGCCGGAGGAGAACGAGGACGCCGTCGCCGGCTTTCTGGCGCGCAATGGCGATTTCGCACCCGCGCCGCTCGCCGTCCCTGCCGGTCCTCTGGCGGACCTGGTGGACACCTGCCGTCAGGACACTGACGCGACGCGCCTCCAGCTCACGCCGCGCCGTGCAGGGTGCGATGGATTTTTTGTTGCGTCGCTGCGGCGGCGCTAGGCAATCACGCGTTTTCCGAGGGAGCCGATCATGCGCCGCGCCGCCATTGTCAGTCCGGTCCGTACGCCGGTGGGGAAATTTCTGGGCGCCATGAAGGGCGTCGCCGTCGAGCATCTCGCGGCGACGGTGGTGAACGCCGTCGTCGCGCGGACGAAGATCGATCCCGCGCTGATCGAGGACGTGGTGTTCGCGCAGAGCTATGCGAACGGCGAGACGCCATGCGTCGGGCGCTGGGCGGCGCTGCAGGCGGGACTGCCAATTGAAGTTCCAGGACTCCAAATCGACCGTCGCTGCGGCGGCGGCCTTCAGGCCATCGCCACGGCGGCGATGATGATCGAGACGGGTGCGGCGGACGTGGTGATCGCGGGCGGTGTCGAGAGCATGAGCAATGTCGAGTACTACACGACCGACGTGCGCGGCGGCGCGCGGTCGGGCTCGACGACATTGCATGATCGACTTGAACGTGGGCGGGAGCGCTCCCAGCCTGTCGAGAGGTTCGGCGTCATTTCCGGCATGATCGAGACGGCCGAGAACGTTGCGAAGGAATGCGGCATCGGGCGCGCGGAAAGCGACGCATTTGCGGTGGAGAGTCATCGCCGCGCGGCGGCGGCGTGGGCGGCGGGCAAGTTCGACGAAGAACTCGTGATCGTTTCCGTGCCGCAGAAGAAAGGCGATCCCGTCATCGTCAAGACAGACGAAGGAATCCGCGCCGACGCGACGCTGGAGAGCATGGCCGCGCTGCGGCCGATCATGAAGGGCGGCGTGGTCACGGCGGGCAATGCGAGCCAGCAGAACGATGCGGCCGCCGCCTGCCTTGTCGTGGCGGAGGACAAGCTCGCCGCGCTGGGGCTGACGCCGATGGGTTTTCTCGTCGGCTGGTCGGCGGCGGGCTGCCATCCGGGCACGATGGGTCTCGGGCCCGTGCCGGCGGTGGCGAGACTCTTCAAGCGCACGGGGCTGTCCTGGAACGACATCGATCTCGTCGAGCTGAACGAGGCGTTCGCGGCGCAGGCGCTGGGCGTGCTGAAGCAGTGGGGCTGGGACGATCGCGCGAAGCTGAACGTGAACGGCGGCGGCATTTCGCTCGGCCATCCGATCGCGGCCACCGGCGTGCGGATCGCGGCGACGCTGCTGCACGAGATGCAGCGCGGCAAGGCGCGGTATGGTCTGGAAACCATGTGCATCGGCGGCGGACAGGGCATGGCGGCGGTGTTCGAGCGGGCGTGATTTTGCGCAGGTTTTGGCTGGTAGGACCGCCGGCGTCCCGCCGGCATGCGCCCGCGGCGCCAGACTCCATGGAATCTCGCGTGGTTTGAACACTGAATGCCCGGGGGGACGCCGGCGGTCCGACATGACTGGTCATGACGTATCGGCGCCTTCGGGCGCATGTGTGACTGCAGCACCGGCGAACGTCCGCGCGGGCGGAGCGGCCGCGACGAGGCCGCCGGTCGAAACGTGTTTTGGCACGCGCGCGACGGCCCGCTTCACGATGCGCTCGAAGTCATCGAGGACGGCGCGAATGTCTTTCAGCGTTTTGAGCCTGAGTCCGCGCGTGTAGATGTGCAGCACGCGCAGGCTGCGAAATCGGTAGCGAAACCCCGCGCGCGCCGAGGGCGGACGCATCCACTGCGCCTTGCGCTTCTGGAACCTCATCCGCGCGATCATCGCCATGAACACGAGTTCGCGCGTCTCGCGGCGCGCGTCGATGATGTCGTGCTGCAACGCGATCCGCGCGGTTCGATCCCCGAACGTCATCACCCACCACGCAAGAAGCTCCACCACCCAGAGGCGCAATGCTCTGGCGGCGGCGGTGATCCTCGCGATCTGGTGTTGAAGGGGTCGATGGATCTGCATGGGGACCGTCCGGGGCTCCGTTTCCGGTTGATGACGGAGCAATTGTCCCGCGGCCTGGACTCCGGTCGGATAGATTCACGTGCGCTTGTTGGCGCGCATGGGCGGCCGCGACAAAAAGTGTGGGACTCGCGAGAATCTATCCCCACACCTCCAACCCTCGCCCGCTTGCGGGAGAGGGTGGCCGCGAAGCGGACGGGTGAGGGGCCAGCGGCGCAGGACGAATCTCATCCTGCGAGACTGTTCCCTCACCCTGACCTCCACCGATCCGCAGCCTGCTGCGGATCGCCACAATTTGAGCTGAAATCAGGCAAGCCCGATTTCAGGCGCTCGGCCATCCCTCCCCCGCACGCGGGGGAGGGAGAAGTCAGTCGGCCAGCCGCGCCTCAAGCCCCGCCTTCACGCGCGGCCACTCCCCGGCCAACACGGAGAACCACGCGGTGTCGCGCCACGTGCCGTTCGGGCGGAGCATGTGGTGGCGATGGACGCCCTCGAAGGTCGCGCCCATTTTCAGCATGGCGGCGCGGGAGCGCGCGTTTTCGCTGTCGGTCTTCAGTTCAACGCGTCCGGCGCCGCAGGCGAAGGCGTGGCCGAGGAGGAGATGCTTGCAGGCGGGGTTCACGACGCCGCCGCATGCCTGCGGCGCGTACCAGGTGCCGCCGATCTCCACGCCGAGGTGCTCGGGACGCAGCGCAAGGTAGCAGGTCTGCCCGACCGTGCGTCCGTCCGGCAAGAACACCGTGTGCGGAAGACTGCGCCCGGCGGCTTGCTCGGCAAGTTGCCAATCAAACGTCGCGTCCCAGCCGGCGCCGACGACGTCGCGGGGCCAGTGCGTCCACGTGCCGGGATCGGCGGCGGCCTCACGCAGCGGCGCCCGGTGCGCCTCCTCGAGCGGGACAAGGCGCACGAAGGCGTTGGCGAGCGTCGTGTGGCGAAGGTCCATGGGCATCGCGCGCGCTTAGCGGCGCCTTGCCGCAAGGTCCAGAGCGTTCGGTGTCGCCGAGACCGCCGTGGTCGCGATTGCCCTTGGCCGAAGCCCCCGGTAGCGTGCGCGGAGATCAGATGAACCGATGGAAAAGGGAGAAGGCCGATGATCTTCGAGCATGACGAGACAACCAGGCACTGGATCGGCAAGGTCCAGGCGTTCATGGACGAGCACATCATTCCGGCCGTCCCGGTCTACGAGAAGCAGAACCACGAGGGCGAGCGCTGGAAGGTCATTCCCGTGGTGGAAGACCTGAAGAAAAAGGCGAAGGCTGCGGGCCTCTGGAACATGTTCATGCCGCCTTCGCACGGGCACGCGCATGTGGACGACACGTTCGAATTCGAGGGGCCTGCGCTCTCCAACGTCACCTATTCCTCGCTCGCCGAGCTCATGGGCCGCGTCGGCTTTGCGTCGGAAGTGTTCAACTGCTCGGCGCCCGACACCGGCAACATGGAAGTGCTGCAGCGCTACGGCACGCGCGCGCAGAAGGACAGGTGGCTGAAGCCGCTGATGAACGGGGAGATCCGTTCGGCCTTCCTGATGACCGAGCCGGCGGTGGCGTCCTCCGACGCCACCAACATCCAGACCGAAATCCGCCGCGACGGCGACGAGTACGTCATCAACGGCCGCAAGTGGTGGTCCTCGGGCGTGGGCGATCCGCGTTGCAAGGTCGCCATCGTCATGGGCAAGACCGATCCGGACGCGAAGTCCTACGTCCAGCAGTCGCAGATCCTCGTGCCGCTCGACGCCAAGGGCGTGACGCTGGTGCGGCCGCTGCACGTGTTCGGCTACGACGACGCGCCGCACGGCCACTTCGAGGTCGAACTGAAGGACGTGCGCGTTCCGGTCGAGAACATGATCTGGGGCGAAGGCAAGGGCTTCGAGATCGCGCAGGGCCGTCTCGGTCCGGGGCGCATCCACCACTGCATGCGTACGATCGGCACGGCGGAGCGCGCGCTTGAACTGATGTGCAAGCGGCTGCTGACCCGCAAGGCGTTCGGCAAGATCCTGTCGGACCACTCGGTATGGGAACAGCGCATCGCCGAAGCGCGCATCGACATCGAGATGACGCGCCTGCTGTGCCTGAAGGCCGCCTACATGATGGACACCGTGGGCAACAAGGTCGCGCGCGCCGAGATCGCGATGATCAAGGTCGCGGCCCCGCGCATCGCGCTCAAGGTCATCGACGACGCCATCCAGGCGCACGGCGGCGGCGGCGTGTGCCAGGACTTCGGCCTGGCGTCCATGTACGCGCACCAGCGCACGTTGCGTCTCGCCGACGGCCCGGATGAAGTGCACTGCCGCACCATCGCGCGCATGGAGCTCGGCAAGCACGCGGGCGCTGCGGCCCGCGAGCAGGCCGAGGCCGAAGGGCGCCTGCACGTGCCGGGCATTCGCTAACGCGGTCAGCCCGGTGGAATTCGCGCCGTTCTGGACGAGCGCCGTCGGGCTTGCGATCGGCGCGGGCATGGGGCTCTGGGGCCTTGTGAACCCGCGCTGGTCGGCCGGCGTTGTGCGGCTGCAGGAAATCCCGGGAAAACCCGGAGGCTTCGCCGAATTCCGCGGGGCCTATGGCGGGCTTTTCCTGGCGACGCACTTGTTCGGTCTTTTCTGGATATGGCGGGCATCGATCTTCTTGCCCGCCGAGCAGGACCGCCTGGGATTTCTCGAAGTCCTTCATCTCGGCGTGGCGGTGGGCGTGAGCTATTGCTGTGGCCTCATCTGGTTGGGGACCGCCATTGGCCGTTTCATCGCGATCTTCGCGGATCGCGCGGGCGCCAAGTACAATTGGGCGTCCGTGCTCTTTGAACTTTGCCTCGGAGGTCTGATTGCGGCGCCGACGCACCTGATCAGAATTGGCATTTGACGTAACGGCGCCGCTGACCGCGCGCGTGACCCAGTGTAGGCTCGCGTCGTGAAGACAGGGAGGTCCTCAATGGCGGACGGCGCAGTCACCAAATTTCCGGGCTATTCGCGCGACCGGGTGGACGACGCGGTCGTCAATCCGGATGTCTACGCGGAACCGTCCGAGATCCACGCGCTGTTCGCCAAGCTGCGTCGCGAGGACCCGCTGCGCTTCATGCAGCCGACGGGGTTCAGGCCGTTCTGGTCGGTCACCAGGCACGCCGACATCCTCGAGATCGAGAAGCGCAGCGACATCTTCGTCAATCGCCTGCGCACTTACCTGTCGCCGATCGAGGGCGAGGAGTGGGTGAAGTCGGTCACCGGGGACACGCACCTCTTCCGCACGCTCGTCGACCTCGATGATCCGATGCACATGAAGCTGCGCCAGCTTACGCAGTCCTGGTTCATGCCGCAGAACCTGAAAAAGCTCGAACCGCGCATCGCCGACATTGCGAAAGCCCATGTCGACCGCATGGCCGAACTCGGGCCCGAGTGCGATTTCGTGAAGGAGGTCGCGGTCTGGTATCCGCTGCGCGTGATCATGGAGATCCTCGGCGTCCCGCCGGAGGATGAGCCCTTCATGCTGAAGCTCACGCAGGAGATCTTCGGCCCGGGCGACCCCGACGTGGTGGCGCAGACCGATCGCACGGCGGCGGCGGAGAGCTATACGGGCGATCGCGGCGTCGACCTCTTCCAGACGGCGCAGGTGCTGTTTGAATATTTCGGCAAGCTCACCGCCGATCGACGCGCCCATCCGAAGGACGATGTCGCCAGCATCATCGCCAACGGCATGATTGACGGCCAGCCGATCGGCGATCGCGAAGCGATGAGCTATTACGTGATCGTCGCCACGGCTGGCCATGATACCACGTCGAACGCCGCCGCCGCGGGGCTGCTCGAACTGATCAAGGCGCCCGGGCAGATGGCGAAGCTGAAGGCCGACATGTCGCTGATGCCCAACGCCGTGGAGGAAATGATCCGCTGGGCGACGCCGGTGATGCACTTCATGCGCACCGCGATGGAGGATTTCGAAATCCGCGGCCAGACCATCAGGGCGGGCGAGGCGGTGTGCCTGCACTATCCCAGCGGCAACCGCGACGAGGAGGTGTTCGAGGCGCCGTTCGAGTTCCGTGTCGACCGGGACGTGAAAAAACAGGTGGCGTTCGGCTACGGCGTGCACGTGTGCCTCGGCATGCACCTGGCGCGCATGGAAATGCGGGCGCTGTTCAACGAACTCCTGCCACGCCTGGAGGAGATCAGCCTCGCCGGGACGCCCCGCAACTCGCGCTCGAACTTCGTCTCGGGCCTGAAGACGCTGCCGGTGCGCTACACGATGAAGTGAGCGCTGCGGGCTGACGGCGGAGGACGGTTCCCCTGCAGGGCGAGCGGGCTGCACCCGGCGGCAAACTGCTGCATTGTGGGCCGAAGATTGCGAATGGAGCACGACGTGAAGCGGATAGTGGGCGGGATACTTCTGGCGCTGGCGACGACGGTCGCGACATCCGTCGCACAGGAAGCGCCGCCCGCGCCGGCTGTGGTCGTGATCCGGGCGGGGCGTCTCGTTGACGTGAACGCCCAGCGCGTGCGCGCCGATCAGGTCATCGTCATCGAGGGCGAACGCATCAAGGCGGTGGGCCCCGCCGCGACCACCGCGATCCCCTCCGGCGCGCGCGTCATCGACCTCTCGACCAAAACCGTGCTGCCGGGCCTCATCGATACGCACGTCCACCTGACGACGGACGCCACCGTCAGCTACCTCGACAGCTATCACAT
Source organism: uncultured Caulobacteraceae bacterium (assembly GCA_964530695.1). Taxonomy (GTDB): domain Bacteria; phylum Pseudomonadota; class Alphaproteobacteria; order Caulobacterales; family Aquidulcibacteraceae; genus VFBF01. Next base: position 2,497 of record CAZGYQ010000093.1, on the reverse strand, counting down.
CACGCCGGCGCGGGCGGGCGTGTTCGGCGCGATGAACGCCCGGCGCACGCTGCTCGCGGGCTTCACGGTGGCGCGCAATCTCGGATCGGAGGCCTACGCGGACGGCGCCCTGCGCGATGGCGTCGAGCGCGGCGACATTCCCGGCCCGCACATCTTCGCGGGTGGCGGCATGATCTCGATGACCGGCGGGCATGGCGACGACAATCACCTCGCGCCGCAGTACCGGTATTCGTCGGCGGACGTCGCGGACGGCGTTGAAGGCGTGCGCCACGCCGTGCGCGAGCACGTGAAGTACGGCGCCGATCTCATCAAGTTCGCGACCACTGGAGGCGTCTTCTCATCGAACACCTCGCCGGGCACGACGCACTTCTCGCTGGAGGAGGCGCGCGCCATCGTCGAGGAGGCGCACAATCTCGGACGCACGGTGGCGGTGCACGCCCACGGCGCCGGCGGCATCAAGATCGCGATTCAGTCGGGCGCGGATTCCGTGGAGCACGCGAGCCTCATCGACGACGAAGGCATCCGCATGGCACGCGCGGCCGGCACGTTCCTGTCGATGGACATCTACAACACCGACTACACGCAGGCCGAGGGACGCCGCAACGGCGTGCCCGAGGTCAACATCCAGAAGGATCGCGACATCGGCGACATCCAGCGCGAGAATTTCCGCAAGGCTGTGCGCGCTGGCGTGCGCCTCACCTACGGCACCGACGCGGGCGTCTATCCCCACGGCGACAACGCCAAGCAGTTTGCGGTCATGGTCCGCTACGGCATGACGCCGATGCAGGCGATCGTTGCGGCCACACGCACGGGCGCGCAGTTGCTGAAGCGTGAAGACGATTTCGGAGCGATCGCGCCGGGGCGCTTCGCCGACATCATCGCCGTCTCGGGCGATCCGCTGGCCGATGTCACGACGCTTGAGCACATGGCGTTCGTGATGAAGAGCGGCCAGGTCTATCGGGGCGGCGCTGAAGCCTGTGCGGCGGCGCCGTCGGCCTGGGCCTGCGAGGCGCCGGCGAACTGACGCGGCAACGTAGGGTGGATTGAGCGGAGCGAAATCCACCGCTGACATGCGCTTTCGGAAGGTGGATTTCGCCTACGCTCAATCCACCCTACAAATCGTTGATGCTCCAGTCCGCACGGCGCGGCCAGGCGCCGGCGGGCAGGCCGCACCCGGCGGGATCGAAGGTCTCGCGCGTCAGCACGACGGCGTTGGTCGGCGTTTCCTGCACGTGCACCTGCTCGACGGCGTACGGCAGTCCGTCGGCGGCGAGGAACGCATCGAGTTTCAGCCAGAACGCCGCCGCCAGCGCCTCGGTCGTGGGGTCGCCGTCGAACACCATGAGCCGGGCGAGGCGCGCGGGCTCGTTGTCGCGGAAATAGCCGATCAGCGGATCGGCGCCGTTGAGCTGAAAGGCGTGATCGACATGGTCGTCGATCCATTCCTTCCACCGGCCCTTGGCGGCCTCGAACGGCGTTTCCATGTTGGCGCCGCCGAACCTGAACGGCGCGGCCGACGCCAGACGCACCGTCACCGTCTCGTTGTGGCCGTGCGGCGTGACGCACTTCTGCGAAGCGACCGACAGGAGCCGGTGCGCCATCGCGAAGCGGCGGGAGAATTCAAGGGAGGCCATAGGCGCCGTCCCATGCATCGGCAGGCCCGGCGGCGTCAATGGCCCGGATGCGGCTTCGCCCTCAGCGGTCCCAGATCGGGCGTCCGAGATTGACGTTCTTTTTCGGGGTGACCGCGCCGACGACGCCGCCGACGACCGCGCCCGCGCCGATGCCGACCGGGCCGACCACCGCGCCGGCGCCCGCGCCGATGGCCGCGCCGGAGAGCGTGCGGTCCGCGAACGTCGTGCCGCAGCCGCCGAGAGCGCCCAGCGCCGCCACCGCGGCGGAGGCCATAGCTACCTTCTTCATAACGGATGCTCCATGTAACCTGTTGTCCATAAAGCGATTATACGCGGATTCCCTCAGAACCAGCGCCGCCATTTCGCGATGCCGAAAAGGACCGCCGGCGCAGTGGCCATCAGGGCGAACCCCACCCACGGCCCCCAGTCGGTCTTGAACCAGCTCATCGCCACGAAATTCATGCCGAAGATCGACGCGATGAGCGTCGGCGGCACGAAGGCGATCGTGGCGAGCGAAAGCGCCTTCAGCGTGTTGCTCTGCGCCGCGCCGACGAGGCCCAGCGTCGCTTCCTGCAGGAACGTGAGGTGGGCCTGGAACGCCTCGACGGCGCGTTCGAGCTGCTCGATGTCGCGCCGCAGCGCCACCAGCTTTCCCATGTCGAGGCCGTACGGTTGCGATGGCGGCTGCTGGGCGGCGTAGGCCACGGCGCGTTGCAGCGTTGAAAGGCTGTCGTGCGAGAGCGCTGTGAGCGTGCCAAGGCGCCCGAGCGTGCGCAGCGTGGTGGGGAGATGCGGCGCGCCATCGCCCTCGGCGAACACCTGTGCGGAAAGCGCGAGTGCGCTGCGGGTGCTCTCCTGCAGCA
>CAZGYQ010000092.1:0-13424 GCA_964530695.1 uncultured Caulobacteraceae bacterium | reverse complement strand
CCTCGTCGGCGTCAACAGCGCAAGCCTCGTCCAGAGCGGGGATTTCTGGGGTTAGTCCGGAGCGTTAGGGATCGAAGCAGGTCTGGTGCTCTCGCCACCCATGCCGGCGACGATTTCGCTGCTGGGGAGGCGCGCGGCGCCTGTCGCTGGCGGCGGCGACCAGATAGCGGTCCTTGAGACATCGTGAAGCACACTCGCCCCGGCGCGACGAACCCCCTAGATAGCCCCCATGTCCAGATACGATTTCGACCTCTTCACCATCGGCGCGGGTTCGGGCGGGGTGCGCGCCTCGCGGCTCTCGGCCATGGGCGGCGCCCGCGTGGCCGTGGCGGAGGAGGACCGCATCGGCGGCACCTGCGTCATCCGCGGCTGCATCCCGAAAAAGCTCCTCGTCTATGCGTCCGAGTACGCACAGGGGTTCAAGGACGCGGTCGGCTTCGGCTGGACCGTGGAGTGGGCGCGGTTCGACTGGCCGACGCTGCGCGACAACGTACAGGGCGAAGTCTCGCGCCTGTCGGGCATCTACGAAGCCAATCTCGACAAGGCGGGGGTGGAGGTCATTCCCGATCGCGCCGAGATTGTCGGACCGCATGCGGTGCGTCTCGCCGCATCCGGCCGCACGCTGACGGCGGAGCGCATACTCGTGGCCACTGGCGGTCGCGTCGTGCGGCCGGAGATCAAGGGCGCCGAATACGCCATCACCTCCAACGAGGCGTTTCACCTCGAACGCCTGCCGGAACGCGCGATCGTGGTCGGCGGCGGCTATATCGCGCTTGAGTTTGCGCACGTCTTTCACGGCCTCGGCGTGCACACGTCGCTCGTGCATCGCGGCCAGATGATCCTGCGCGGTTTCGACGAGGACGTGCGCGGACACGTGCAGGCCGAGATGAAGCGCAGCGGCATCGACGTGCTCACCGAAACGATGGTCACCGAGATCGCGCCGTCCGGCGATCACTATCTCGTGAAGCTCTCCAACGGGCAGACGCTTGAAACAGACCTGGTGATGTTCGCCATCGGGCGGGCGCCGAACACGGAGGGCCTCGGACTCGAATCCGCGGGCGTGCGTCTCACCGATGTCGGCGCCATCGCCGTCGATCCCTATTCCCAGACGAGCGCGCCGTCGGTCTGGGCGATCGGCGACGTGACCAACCGGGTGAACCTCACGCCCGTCGCCATCCGCGAGGCGGTCGCGTTTCACCGCACGGTGTTCCAGGGCATTCCGTCCGCGATGGACCACACGCAGATCCCGACGGCGGTGTTCGGGCTGCCGCAGGTGGGGGTGGTGGGGCTGACAGAGGCGGAAGCGCGCATCCGTTTCGGCCCGGTGGACGTCTACAAGACGAGCTTCCGGCCGATGAAGCACATCATCGCCAGGAACGAGGAGCGGATGTTCATGAAGCTCGTCGTGCGCGCAAGCGACGACGTGGTCCTCGGCGTTCATCTCACCGGGCCCGATGCGCCGGAGATGATCCAGCTGGCCGCCATCGCGGTGAAGGCCGGGCTCACCAAGGCGCAGTGGGACGATACGGTCGCCCTGCACCCCACGGCGGCCGAGGAACTGGTCCTCATGCGCGAGAAATCGGTGTCACCGACCGTCTGAGGGCGCTTTTTCCCAAAGCGCCGTGAACAATCACTCGTTTGTTTACTTGTTTTGTGGACGTTACGGTCCATTATACGCGGGACTGATTTTGCCCGTACCAGACCGAAAAGCCTCCATGTCGCCCGTAAACCAGTTCAAAGACCTGCTTCAACGCCCGGACGTGCGGCGTCGGCTGCCGCGGTTCGCCGCCATCGGCGGCGGCCTGCTCCTGCTTCTGCTGGGCGGCTTGTGGATGGCCGACAAGAACCGCTTCCAGTCCACCGACAACGCCTACGTGAAGGCCGACACGGTCGTCATCAGCCCGCAGATCGAGGGGACGGTCGCGCGCGTTCTGGTGGATGACAACGAGCCGGTCCAGGTCGGGCAGGTGCTCGTCGAGCTCGATCCCGCCGAGGTAAAATCACGGGTCGCGGAGGCCGAAGCCAGGCTTGCGGCGCTGCGGGCCGGCGCGCGCTTCGCCAATGCGCGCGCCGCGGCGGGCCGAAGCCAGATCGTCGAACGGCAGGCCTCGATCGCCAGCGCCGAAGCCGGCGCGCGGATCGCGCAATCTGAACTCACGCGCTACGGGCGGCTCGCCGAGGGCGGCTGGGTCGCGACGCAGCGTCTCCAGACGGTGCGTGCGCAGGCCGACCAGGCCGCGGCCGGCGTGCGCCAGGCGCGCGCCTCGTTCGATGCGCAGCAGAGAGAGGCCGCCGCGATGAGCGCCGAGGGCGCGCAAGCCGCCGCCGCCGCCCAGCAGGCTGAAGCCGCGCTGACCCAGGCGCGCATCGACCTCGACCGCACGGTGATCCGCGCGCCCGTCGCCGGCGTCGTCGGCGCGCGCGGCGTGCGCACGGGCCAGTATGTGCGCCCCGGCGCCAACCTCATGTCCGTCGTGCCGCTCGGCGAGACCTACGTCATCGCCAACTTCAAGGAGACGCAGGTCGCGCGCATGCGCATCGGCCAGACCGTCGAGATTCACGCGGACGCCTTCGGCTCCAAGCGCGTGCGTGGGCGCATCGACAGTTTCTCGCCGGCCACCGGCTCGGAGTTCGCATTGATTCCCGTGGAAAACGCGACGGGCAACTTCACCAAGATCGTCCAGCGCATGCCGGTGAAGATCGCCGTCGACCGCAATGAACCGTTGGCCGAGGCGCTGCGACCGGGACTTTCCATCGCCGTGAAGGTGGACCTGCACTCGCAGGGCGGGGCGACGTTCGCCGAAAGCGCGACGGCTGGCGCCCGCATCGTGCAACGGCCCACAGCCGCGGCCGCCGAGTGAGCGAGGTGGCGGCCGGCGCGGCGCCTGCTGCGCCGGTGACGCCCGTGAAGGCAGGGCTGGCGCTCTGGCTCGGATTCGGCGCGATGGTCGTCGGCCAGTTCATGGCCTTTCTCGACATCCAGATCGTCGCCTCATCGCTGCAGCAGATCCAGTCCGGCGTCGGCGCAAGCGCTGATGAAGTCAGCTGGGTGCAGACGGCCTATCTCATCCCCGAAGTCGTGATGATTCCGCTGTCGGCGTATCTGTCGCGGTTGTGGGGCACGCAGCGGCTCTATCTCATGTCGTGCGCCGGTTTCGTCGTCGCGAGCGTCGCCACGGGGTTGTCGACATCCATTGAAATGATGATCGTCACGCGTGCGCTGCAAGGCTTCATCGGCGGTGCGATGATCCCGTGCGTGTTTGCTGTCGCGTTCACAGCCTTTCCCGGCGATAAACGTATACTGGCCAGCACGCTGATCGGCATGATCGTGACGCTTGCGCCGACGCTGGGGCCCGCGCTCGGCGGGTGGATCACCGAAAACCTCGATTGGCGCTGGCTCTTCTTCATCAATGTCGTGCCCGGTCTTGCGTCGTTGGCGCTCGTCTCGCGTTTCGGGGATTTCGATCGCGGCGATCCCACGCTCGCCAAGGGCTTCGACTGGTGGGGGCTCGCCGGCATGGCGGTCTTCCTGATGAGCATGCAGTACGTGCTCGAGGAGGGCGCGGGCGAGAGCTGGTTCCGGAGCGACCAGATCGTCGTGCTCACCGCCATCGCCGTCACGACCGGCATCTTCTTCTTCTGGCGGATGCGGACCTATCACAACCCGATCATCTCGCTCGAACCGTTCGCCAACCGGAACTTCGCCGTCGGCACCCTGTTCACGTTCGTGATGGGGCTGCAGATGTTCGGCTCCAACCTGCTGTTGCCGCTTTTCCTCGGGCGCGTGGGCGGGCTTTCCGCAGGCGAGATCGGCAAGATCATGGGCGTCATGGGGCTGACGATGTTCTTCATCGGGCCGCTCGCGGCGCGCATCGTGCGGGTGTTCGATCCGCGCATCGTGATGGTGTTCGGGCTGCTCGTGTCCTCGTTCGGCATCTGGCAGGCGCATGCACTGACGGCGGAGTGGGGGTTCAACGAGTTCGCGGCCCAGCAGGTGATCCGCGCCATCGGCATCATGCTGGCGATGGTCGGCAGCCAGCAGATATCCATGTCGACGTTGCCGCCCCACCTCGTGAAAAACGCCTCCGGGATCATCAATCTCGCGCGCAATGTCGGCGGCGCCATCGGGCTGGCGATGCTGACGACCGTCGTCGGCGTGGCGACGCGCGAACAGCTTTACGCCCAGAGCGCGCGGTTCGCCGCCGCCGATCCGCAAAGCCAGGGCATGATGGCGGGCATGATCGAGCGGATGGAGGAGATGGGCGTGGCCGATCCCGAGGGCGCGGCGCGCAAGGCGCTCGGGTTCATGCTCGAACGCAATGCGATGACGGTGGCGTTCGGGGAAGGGTTTGCGCTGATCGCGGGACTGACGCTGTTTGCCGCCGTGCTCGCCGTGCTGGCGCGGCCGTCCAGACCGATGAGCCCGCAGGCGCAGGCGGAAGCGGAGTCCCACTGACATGCCGCGCCATTCAGGACAGATCGATCTGCGCAAGTCCGAGGACATCCTCGACGCGGCTGCGGCCGTGTTCTCCGAGCGCGGCCTCGAAGCGCCCGTGGAGGAGATCGCCCGGCGCGCGGGGGTCTCGAAGCAGACCATCTACAATCACTTCGGCTCGAAGGAAGACCTGCTGCGGGCGCTCTTTGACCGTCGGCGCGAGCTGGTCATGGAGCCGCTTGGCGAGGCGCACAGCGACGAGCCGCTCGAGGACCGCCTCAGCGATTACGTCCTGCGCATCCTGGAAGCGTATCTGGGCGCCGGCCATCGCAGCGTGATGCGTTCAGCGATCGCCGCGGCCACGACCCGCCCGCAGATCGGCGCGATGATTTACGAAGCAGGGCCCAAGCTCGGGCGGCGCAAGCTCGCCGAGTTCCTCGCCCATGAAACCGAGGCGGGACGCATTGACGTGTCCGACCCGGACGAGGCCGCAGACTTCCTGTTCGGCATGGCGGCGGGATCCGTGCTGCTGCGGGTGATGCTCGATGCGCCGACCGAGCGCCGGCGGGAGAAACTTGCCGCGCGCGCCCGCGAATGCGCGCGTCGTTTCCTGCGGGCCTACGCGCCTGCATAGTTCATCCGGACTTGCGTTGTCGGCCGCGTTCGGCCTTTCTGCCCCATTGCAGCAGCCAAGATCGAGTCGATGACCAATTCCGCTCTCGCCGCCGCCCTGGTCGAACAAGCCAAGGCGTGGCCCTTCGAACAGGCCCGCATGGTCGTCGAGCGGCTGAAGAAGACGCCGAAAGAGGGCCCGGTCGTGTTCGAGACGGGCTATGGGCCGTCGGGCCTGCCGCACATCGGCACCTTCGGCGAGGTGGCGCGCACCTCCATGGTGCGCCACGCGTTCCGCGAGATCACGGATGACAAGATTCCCACGCGGCTCGTGGCGTTCAGCGACGACATGGACGGCTTCCGCAAGGTGCCGTCGAACCTGCCGAACCAGGAGATGCTGCAGAAGGCGCTGCATCTGCCGCTGACGAAGGTGCCGGACCCGTTCGGCAAGTTCGAGAGCTTCGCGCACCATAACAACGCAATGCTGCGCGCCTTCCTCGACAGCTTCGGGTTCGACTACGAGTTCCTGTCGTCGACGCAACAATACCAGTCCGGCGCCTTCGACGAGACGCTGCTGCGGATGCTCGAGCGCTACGACAAGATCATGGCGATCATGCTGCCGACGCTCGGCCCCGATCGCCGCGCCACGTATTCGCCGTTCCTGCCGATCAGCCCGAAGACGGGCCGCGTGCTGCAGGTGCCGACGCTCGCGCGCGATCTCGGCGCCGGCACGATCGTGTTCCAGGACGAGGACGGCGAGAAAGTCGAAACGCTCGTCACCGGCGGGCGCGTGAAGATCCAGTGGAAGCCCGACTGGGCGATGCGCTGGACCGCGCTCGGCGTCGACTACGAAATGGCGGGCAAGGACCTCATCGACAGCGTGAAGGTGTCGTCGCAGATCTGCCGCGCGCTGGGCGGGACGCCGCCGGAAGGCTTCAACTACGAGCTTTTCCTCGACGAGAACGGCGAGAAGATCTCGAAGTCCAAGGGCAACGGCCTCACCATCGACGAGTGGCTGAAGTACGCGAACCCCGAGAGCCTCTCGCTCTACATGTTCCAGAAGCCGAAGACGGCCAAGCGGCTCTACTTCGACGTGATCCCGAAGGCGGTGGACGAGTATCTTTCGTTCCTCGATGCGTGGCCGGGGCAGAGCGAGGAGCAGCGTCTCGAAAATCCCGTCTGGCACATCCACGACGGCCGTCCGCCGCAGTGGGGCGCCGGCGTCACCTACGCGCTGTTGTTGAATCTCGTCAGCGCGGCGAACGCCGAGACGAAGGCCCAGCTCTGGAGCTTCATCGGCCGCTATGCGCCGGGCATGACGCCGGAGAGCCATCCGCTGCTCGACACGCTCGTGGGCTGCGCGCTGCGCTACTACGAGGACCGCGTGAAGCCGTCGAAGGTGTTCCGCGCCGCGACGGACAAGGAACGCGCGGCGTTCGAGGATCTCGCCCGCCGCTTCGACGCGCTGCCCGCCGACATCACCGACGGCGAGACGATCCAGGCGGAAGTGTACGCGGTCGGCAAGGAGCACGGCTTCGAGCCGCTGCGCGACTGGTTCAAGGCGCTCTACGAAGTTCTGTTCGGCCAGGAGCAGGGCCCCCGATTTGGGTCATTCGCGGCGATTTTCGGCGTGCGCGAGACATCAGCGCTGATCCGCAAGGGCTTGGCCGGAGACCTGTCGAAAGCCGCCTGAACTTACCGAATTGCGACTTTACGTCGCGCCCTTGAGGCCCCATGCTCGCAACTCGCTGAACGGGTTGCGCCATGAGTCGTCTTCTCCTCGCCGTCGTGTGCCTGTGTTTCGCGGCCCCCGCATGGGCGCAGTCGGCGCGCGAGGCGTACGTGGAAGGCGCGTTCCTGGAGGCCGCCTCGCTCGGCGAGGCGCAGGGACGTGCGGATGATCTCGCGCTCGCGGCGCGTGCGCTGCTCGCGGAAGCGGTGACCGGAAACCCGGCTGACATCGACGGTTTGCTGGCGCGTGCGGAGGCGAATGCGCGCCGCGCGCTCGCCGCGGACCAGACAAGTACCGAAGCGCGCCTGCAACTCGCGGCGGCGATGGGCATGAAGGCGCGGCGCGCGACGATCGGTGAAGCGATGCGCAAAGGCTACGCGAGCGAAGGGCGCGCGCTGGTGCGTGCGGCGGTCGCCGAGGCGCCGCGCGAGGCCTGGGCGCATGCGCTCGAAGGCGGCTGGAATCTCGAAGTGGTGCGCCGCGGCGGCAATGTCGGCGCAACCTACTACGGCGCCAGCGTGCGCGCCGGACGCGCCGCGTTCGACCGCGCCCGGGCGCTCGCGCCCGACGATGCGATCATCGCCTACCAGTATGCGGTGGCGCTGCTCGAACTCGATCCCGAACGCTACGGCGACGAGGCGACGCGCCTGTTGGCGGCGGCGAGCGCGTGCCGTCCTGGCGATGCGTTCGAGATGCGCGTGAAGGCGAAAGCCGCGAGCGTCGCGGCGGCGCTTTCGGCGCGCGGGGCCGAGCCTGCGGTGCAACTCGCGACCGCGCGCTTCCGGTAAACTACGGCGCCGACGGCAGCGTGTAGGTGATGTCGTACGCGTGCACGCCATCGGCGATCTTCAGATCAAGTGTTCCGGCGATGCCGGTAAGGGCGCCGCTGCCGGAGTCCGGCACGATCGTGATTGAAAGCTCCTGCGCGTTCCGGTTCAGGAGTCCGCGGTGTACCAGCGAGAACGCGCCTTCGCGCCCTTTCAGCACGCCCGCGACGCGCTCGATGGCCACATAGGCGCCCGAGTTGAGTTCGCCGTCGCGTATCGCGATCATCTCGCCCTTGCCCGTCGCGACGAGATCGCCGGCGTAGGTCTTGTCGAGCGACATGCGCATGTGCGTCGAGCCGGCCGGCGCATCCTGCGCGAGCGGCGCCATCTTCACCTCGAACGTGCCGCGGGCGTGTTGCGTCATGGGGGCGGTCTCCTGCGTCTGGACTGCGGGCGTCGCGCATGCGGCGACGAGAAGGGCGCATGCGCCCGCGATGGCTCTGGCGATTGTCACTGGCTTGCCCACACGATGCGCGCGATCCAGTCGACTTCGTCGAGCGCGAGCTTGCGCACCGGATACTGCGGATTGAGGGAAATGAGTTCGATGTTCGATTCCGTGCGGCGTCCGAGTTCCTTGGCCGTCACTTCGCCCGCCTTGGTGCGCACCACGACGCGGTCGCCGCGCCGCACTGCGCCGCCGGGCTGCACGATGACCACGTCGCCGTTGCGATAGAGCGGCTCCATGGAATCGCCGGTGATCTCGAGCGCATAGACGCGGTCGAGGCCGGTATCGGGGAAACGCACGGTGTCGTCGGCGCCGACGGGAAATCCGGATTCATCGAAGAAGCCGTCCGCGCCCGCGCGTGCGAGACCGACGATGGGAATGGTGCGCCCGCCGCCCGCGCCGCCCGACAGCAGTCCGGCGAATTCGTCGAACGTCGAGCCCACCGCCGACAGCGCGCGCGCGAGGCTTTCCGTCGACGGCCAGCGCAGCCGCCCGTCGGCGCTCACGCGCTTGGATTTGTTGAACGTGGTGGCGTCGAGGCCGGCCGCGCGGGCCAGCCCCGAAGGCGTCATGCCGTGACGCGTCGCGAGCGCGTCGAGCGCGTCCCACAGGCTCTTGTGCTGGGCGTCGTCCTGCATCGGAGGTCTCCGCCGGGTCGCCGATGGACCCGTTTGACGAACGCCTTATACTGCCGATGAAGGAAAGACAACCTACAGATAGGCCATAAGTCCTCCATGGGGCGAAAAATCTACAAGATACTGAGCGGGGCGGACTGGGACACGGCCCGCAGCGCGGGCGCGTACGCCGGGTCGCCGCTCGATCTCGCCGACGGCTACATTCACCTCTCCGCCGCAGACCAGGTGGCGCAGACGCTCGCGCTGCACTTCGCCGGGCGCGACGATCTCGTGCTCGCAGCGTTCGATGCGGATGCGCTGGGCGCGGCGCTGCGCTGGGAGCCGTCGCGGGGCGGGGCTTTGTTTCCGCATCTCTACGCCGCGCTGCCGGTATGCGACGCGACGGATTTTGCGCCGCTCGCACGTGACGCAGACGGCGCGCATGTGCTGCCGGATTTCGTGCGATGACGCTGCACGATCTCGCCACGCGCGCGCTGCGCATGCTCGACGCGGAGACCGCCCATCGCCTCGCCGTGGAAGGCCTCGCGCTCGGTCTCGGGCCGCGCACGCCGAATGATCGCTACGCAAACCTGCGCACGCGCGTCGCCGGTCTCGACCTGCCGAACCCGATCGGGCTCGCGGCGGGTTTCGACAAGAACGCCGAAGCGCCGGCGGCGCTGCTACGTGCTGGATTCGGGTTCGTGGAGATGGGCACGGTTACGCCGAAGCCGCAGCCGGGCAATCCGAAACCGCGCCTCTTCCGCCTCACGGAAGATCACGCCGTCATCAACCGCATGGGCTTCAACAACGACGGCCTTGAGGCGTTCGTTGCGCGTCTCGCGCGCCGGAAAGGAGCCGGCGTCGTCGGCGCCAATGTCGGCGCCAACAAGGACAGCGCCGATCGCACGGGCGACTACGTGACCGGCATGACGCGCGTGTGGGCGCACTGTTCGTATGTCACCGCCAACATCTCCTCGCCCAACACGCCGGGCCTGCGCGGCCTGCAGGAGCGCGGCGCGCTGGAAGAACTGCTCGGGCGGCTGAACGAGGCGCGCGCGCCGCTGACGGCGGCGCATGGCGCGCGTCCGCTGTTCCTGAAAGTCGCGCCCGATCTCGACGAGACGGCGGTGCGCGACATCGCCGAGCTTGCGCGCGCGCACGCGCTTGATGCGCTCGTCGTGTCGAACACCACCATCGCGCGGCCGGAGTCCTTGCAGAGCGCGTCGAAGACCGAGACGGGCGGCCTGTCAGGGCGGCCACTGTTCGAACCGTCGACGCGCATCCTGGCGATGTTCGCCGACGCGCTCGACGGCGCGCTGCCGCTCATCGGCGCCGGCGGCGTGGAGAGCGGCGCAACGGCGCTCGCCAAGATCAAGGCCGGCGCAAGCGCGGTGCAGTTCTACAGCGCCATGGCGCTGGAAGGGCCGGGGCTCGTGGCGCGCATCGCGCGGGAATTGAGCATGCTGCTGAAGTCCGAAGGCTTTGCGACTATTGCGGATGCGGTGGGCGGCGGGCGGCGTTAGAACGGCTGCGCTGCGGGCCCGAGCAGATTGAAACCGCCGGCGATGAACGTGAGGGACGGCGGGAACAGACTCCAGAGCGGTGACCTGGGGAACGCCAGAACGCCGATCACGCCCACCACAAACAGTGTGACGCCCATCGTCGCGATCAGTTGCAGATCGCCGGCCCCGTAGACATCCAGCGCGGCCTGGCCAAGCAGACTCATGAGCGGGCCTACGGCGATGAACCAGAAGGCCAGCCGTCGCGCATCGCTCTGCTCGAAGCGCGCGACAAATCCCTCACGGAACGCTTCCGACAGCGGCTTCCGGAACCGGATCAGTCCGAACAGGACATGGAGCGCCCCGAGAGCGATCATGTAGTAGGCGGCAATCGCAACCATCTGTGGTTTTTCCCTGCGGCAGCGCACGATGGCGAAAGGCCCCGGCGTTCACCGGGGCCTTCCTGACTTCACCGTCCGAGCGACCGTTGCCGGATCGGATAGAACTCCGCCGTTGGCTTCCAGTTCGGCCACGTGTCGCCGTCCACGATGGTGCGGCCGACGCGGTAGAAGAGCGTCAGGTCCTGCTGCTGGCCGGTCAGGTCCCAGGCCGGGTCAAACTCGTCCTGCGGCTTGTGATAGCGCTGCGCGATGAACGCCTCCGACAGCGCCTTGCCGCGCTCCGTGCCGCCGTTCACGAGATCGAGCCCGCCCGACGCGTACAGCACCGGAATGCCGACCTTCGCGAGGTTGAAGTGGTCCGAGCGGTAGAAGGAGCCGCGCTCGGGGTTTTCTTCGGCGCGGATCGTGCGGCCCTGCGCGCGCGCCTGGATTTCCAGGAGCCCTTCGAGATCCGACTTGCCGTAGCCGACGACGATCACGTCGCGCGTCGGGCCGTTGATCGAGGCGCCGTCCATGTTTAGCGCCGCCACCGTCTTGTTGGCGGGAACGGCGGGATTGGCCGCGTAGTACGCCGACCCGAGCAGGCCTTGCTCTTCGGCGGTGAACGCCGCGAACACGACGCTGCGGCGCGCGCGCCCGTCGGCGGAGAATTTCCGCGCGAGTTCGATGAGGCCCGCCGTGCCTGTCGCGTTGTCGAGCGCGCCGTTGCAGATGTCATCGCCGTCGATGGGCGTGCAGCGGCCGAGATGGTCCCAGTGCGCGCCGTAGACGAACGCTTCATCCGGCGCCTCGCGGCCGGGCAGGATGCCGACGACGTTGTTGGAGACGCTGTCCTTCACGTCCGTTTCCAGACGGATGGAGCCGCCGAGGTTCATCGGCCGCGCGCGGAAGCCCTGCAGCTGTGCTGCGGTTTTCAGCGCCGCGAAGTCGAGGCCCGCGCGCTGGAAGAGTTCCGTGGCGACGCTGTTTTGAATCCAGCCTTCCACTTCGACGCGCTTGTCGTCGGGCCCGCGCTTCAGGTCGAACTGCGGGCCGGTCCACGAGGATTCGACCACCGCCCACGGATACGCCGCAGGTCCGGTTTCATGGATGATCAGCGCGCCCGCCGCGCCCTGGCGTCCCGCTTCCTCGTACTTGTAGGTCCAGCGGCCGTAGTACGTCATCGCCTTGCCGCCGAACTTGCCGGTGGTGGGATGGCCCGCGGGCGTTTCGAAATCGGGATCGTTGACGAGGATGACGGCGATCTTGCCGGCCATGTCGACGCCCGCGTAGTCGTTCCAGCCGAGTTCGGGCGCATTGACGCCGTAGCCGACGAAGACGAGCGGGGCGTTGGCGAGAGTGATCACGGGCGACGGGCGCTTCGTGAACAGCACTGTCTGGCTGCGGTACGCATACGTCCTGGCGCCGTCGGCGCCGGTGATCGTCAGCCCCGGCGCGCCTTTCACGCTCGCTTCCACGAGCGGCACCGGCTGCAGCCACTGGCCGTTCCAGCCGGGTTGAAGCCCCGCGGCGGCGAATTGCTGGGTGATGTAGTCGGTCGTCAGGCGCTCGCCGCGCGAGGCGGGCTCGCGGCCTTCGAACTCGTCGGACGACAGGATGCGGATGTGCTGCGCGAGTGCGACCGGCGACAGGGGTGGGCCCGCCGCCTCCGGCGCGACGATGCCGCCGCGAGGCGGCGTAGGTTCTGTGGCGACAGTGCCGCACGCGACGAGTGCGAGGGCCGCGCCCGCTGCAAGAAGAATGGAACGCATTGGTATTGCTCCCCGAAACAGATTTCGCACCGTTGACGCGCCTCCAGCGCTCGTCAAGCGCGCTCACACAATGGTCGCGCCGCCGTCGATGACAAACGTCTGGCCCGTGGTGAAGGCGCCGGCCCTTGACGCGAGAAACACCGCCATGCCGGAAATCTCGTCCGGTTCGCCGATGCGCTTGAGCGCCGAGCCAGCGGTGGACCGCGCGAGCGTGTCGGGATTGTCCCACAGCGCCTTCGCGAAATCCGTTTTCACCAATCCAGGCGCGATGGTGTTCACGCGCACGTTCGATGGCCCGAACTCCACCGCGAGATTGCGCGCGAGCTGCATGTCGGCGGCCTTCGAGATGCAATAGGCGCCGATCACAGGCGAGCCGCGCAAACCGCCGATCGAGGAAATGACGATGATCGAACCGTTCTTCCGCGCCAGCATCTCCGGCGCGACCATCTGGATGAGCCAGTGGTTGGAGACGATGTTGTTCTGCAGGATTTTCGTGAACTGGTCGTCGTTCATGCCCGACATCGGGCCGTAGTAAGGATTGCTCGCGGCGTTGCAGACGAGGATGTCGATCTGGCCGAGCTTGTCGTGCGTCTCGTCGACGAGGGTCTGCAGCGCGCCCTTGTCGGCGATGTTGGCGGGGATGGTCACCGCGGCTTCTCGGCCGACCGCCTTGTTGATCTCGTCGCGCGCCGCGTCGCACACGTCGGCCTTGCGCGAGGAGATGACGACATTGGCGCCGTGCGCCGCAAGCTGGTGCGCGATCGCCTTGCCGATGCCCTTCGACGAGCCGGTGATGACGGCGTTCTGGCCGGTGAGATCGAAGAGTGCTGACATGGGTGTTTCCTCCGTGATGTTGCGGTGACGATAGGGGGGCGCGCGCGCCGCGCAAAGTCCCTTCGCGGGTGCGGCGTCGGAAGTCAGCGCCGTTGAAGGGACCGCGCGTCTTCAGACGCGCAAAGTGGTCCGCGCCTGTCCTCCGGCCGCCAGTTCATCCCCGCGCCACCGGGCGCGTCTGAAGACGCGCGGTCCCTTCGACCGGGCTTTTGGCCGCTCAACCGCGAAAAAATAGGGGGACTGGCGCCCCCTCATTCCCACACTTCTCGCGCTG
>CAZGYQ010000091.1:0-13702 GCA_964530695.1 uncultured Caulobacteraceae bacterium | reverse complement strand
AGACGGGAGATGAACCAAACACCGCATGCGCACCGGGAGGTGCGCGGTCCTGCTCGCAGGCCATCTCGCCTACGCGCTCGCAGCCTTCGGAAACCCGCCTGCCTTGCTCACCATGCCGGGCGTCGCCTTGCCGAGCGTGCGGGAGATGAAGCGCGCCGTCTCGATGGCGCCGTCGAGATCGACGCCAGTGGCGATGCCCATGCGTTCGAACATATAGACGAGATCTTCCGTCGGCACGTTGCCCGCGGCGCCTGGCGCGAACGGACACCCGCCGACGCCCGCGAGCGACCCGTCGATCACACCCACGCCGCTCTCCACCGCCGCAAGCGCATTAGCGAGCGCGGTGTTGCGGGTGTTGTGGAAATGCGCGCGCAGCTGCACGCCCGGCGCGGCCGCCTTCGCCCGGGCGAAGAGATCACGCACCTGCGACGGCACGCCCACGCCGATGGTGTCGGCGAGCGCGACCTCGAACACGCCCGCATCCGCCGCGCGGCGCGCGAGATCGGCCACGGTTTCCGCAGGCGTCTCGCCCGCAAACGGACAACCGAACGCCACGCTGATCGTCGCCGAGACGCGGATATTCGCGGCGCGCGCCAGCGGCGTCACTTCCGCGAGCGCATCGACGAGCCCGAGCATCGGCGCGCCGCTGTTGCGCATCGCAAAGGCGTCGGATGCCGCGAGCACGAAGTTGACTTCCTTGGCGCCAGCTTCCGCCGCGCGCTCGAAGCCGCGCCGGTTCAGCGCCAGCGCGATGTACGTAACCTCCTCGTTCTTCGGCAGCCCCGCCATCACCTCCGCTGCGTCCGCCATCTGCGGCACCTTCTTCGGATTGACGAAGCTCGCCACCTCAAGCCGTTTCAGGCCCGCAGCAACGGAACGTGCGATCAGTTCGAGCTTTGCGTCCGTGCCGACGATTTCCGGCTCGTTCTGCAGCCCGTCGCGGGCGCTGACCTCGACAAGTTCGATCTGGCTCAACATCTGCTCATCCTACGCCCGCCCGCACATGAATTGAAGTCAGCGTTCGCTGTCGTCGGGCGAGGAAAGATCGTCCTCCTCAACATCGCCCGGGATCGTGTAGCTGCCCGACAGCCAGCGGTGCAGGTCCACGTCCGCGCAGCGCTTCGAGCAGAACGGCCGGTATTTCGGGTCCATCGGCTTTTCGCAGAGAGAGCAGGACGGCGGTTTCGCGACGGGGTCGCTGATGGTTTTCATGGGGATCAGACTGCCTCGACATCGATGCGCTCACGCGGCGCGGATGGGTCCGCCAGCAGGCGCCATCGCGGCCCGATACGCGATCGCAGCGCCTCGCGCCAGCCGATCACGTCAGCCTCCAGCCAGGCGACGGATTCCGGTGCGAGCCGCGCAATCACCTCCCGGCCCCGCGCGCCGCGCGCTTCCCGCTCCATCGCCCGCAGCGCCTTCAGCGCCACCGTCTCGGCGCTAGGCCGGCCGTCAGCGCCGAGAAATCGTTCCGCCAGCGGCGCACGCAGCTGGCCGCGCGACATCTCGACCACGCCGAACCGCGACATGGGCGCAACCGTAACGCCCCACGGATCATCCGCCACCGCCGACTTCAGCGCCGCGACAACCGCCTCGCCATTGCGTCTGTCGCGCATGGACACGAAGTCGATGGCGACGATGCCGCCAAGGTTGCGCACGCGCAGTTCACGCGCCGCGCCAAGCGCGGCCGCGATATTGAGGTCAAGCGCGAATTTCTCCGCATCGGGCGAACCGCTCCGGCTTCCGGAATCCACGTCGATCGCCACGAGCGCAGCCGTCGGTTCGATGGTCAGTACGCCGCCGCCCGCAATCGGCGCCGTCCGCGCAAGGCTTGCGTCCACGATGTCGTCGATGCGCTCGCGAACTTCGATGTCAGCAGGTGCGGTCGCGTCGAGATCGCTGTCGCACTCAGGACGCTGCAATCTGCGCTGAGCGCCTTCCGGCGCTGGCTCGGCGAGCAGCTCCAGCACCGCCGCTTTCCCGCGCGCCGCTTCCCGCGTGACACGCACGGCGACTTTCTGCCCCTCCGCCAGCGCCTGCCCCTTCACACGGCCTTGCGCATCGAGGCGCAGGAACCCATGTGCATCGCCGAGGCCGAGATCCACGAAACATCCACGTCTGCGACGATCCACGGTGCGCACGCGCGCAGCATAGGCCTCTCCCCACAGCGCGCGTTTTCCCGCGTCCGACCAGCGCGTGACATGCAGCATGACCGGCGTACCGTCGCGCATAAGAACCTGCCGCGTCTCGCCGATGGCGGCGTCCGTCCAGGTCTCCACCTTGCTCACGGCAGTGCAACGCCGGCGGCGGCGAGCAATCCCGCAGCCTCGTAGAGCGGCAGTCCGACGACCGATGTGTATGACCCGTTGAGCGACATCACGAACCGGCCCGCCCGCCCCTGCACGGCGTAACCGCCGGCCTTGCCGCGCCACTCGTCGCTGCCGATATACGCCTCGATCTCGGCGTCGCTCAGTCGCTTGAATTTAACGCGTGTCGCAGCGATGCGCGCACGCACGACGCCGAGATGCGCGACGGCGACGCCCGTGAACACCTGGTGCGCGCGGCCAGACAGCAGCGCGAGGCATTCGCGCGCTTCTTCTTCCGTCTCGGTTTTCGGCAGGATGCGTCGCCCACAGCCGACGACCGTATCGGCCGCGAGCACCACGGAGTCCGGCAACGCCGCCGCGATCGCCTTCTCGCGCGCAAGCCGCTCCGCCAGCAGGCGCGGCAGCTCGCCCGGCTTCGGCGTCTCGTCGATGTCCGTCGCGATCACCTGTGACGGCGTGAGACCGATGAGATCAAGAAGCGCAAGGCGGCGCGGACTGGCGCTGGCGAGGACGAACGTCATGGTTTCGGAGTCAACCCGAAGCGCCTGGCGATGATGCGGTCAAGCGTGCGCGGCGCCATGAGGCCCGGCAGCACGCCGCCCGTCAGCCAGTCGCGCATGATCGCATAACGGGTCTTCGGCGCGGCGTCCGTCAGCACCTTCCAGATGAGCTTGCCGACGGCGTCGGCCGGCAATCCGCCTGCGGCCTGCGCCCCGACAGCCTCGGTGAACCGCTTCAGGATCGGCGCATAGACGCTGTTGGCGTAGCGATTTTGATCGAAGGAAAGCCCCTTCTCCCAGATCGCGGTTTTAACGGCGCCGGGGCCGATGACGATCACGTCGATGCCGAACGGCATCAGCTCGCGGCGCAGCCCTTCGGAGTAGCCTTCCACCGCGAATTTCGAGGCGGCGTAGGCGGCGATGAACGGCAGCGCGCGCTTGCCGCCGACCGATGAGATCATGACGAACCGCCCCGGCGCGCCGGTCGACAGTTGATTGGCGCCCTCGGCGCCGAGGAGCGGCGCAAACGCGCACGTCACGTTGTGCACGCCGATGAGGTTCACCTCCACTTGCGCGCGAAGCTCCGCCGCGCTCATGTGCAGCAACGGCCCCGGGACCGAGCCGCCGGCGTTGTTGACGACGCCGAGCAGGCGACGTCCATCCTGTCGCTCTGCGACCGTCCGCGCGGCGGCGGCGACGGCGGTTTCATCGGTGACATCGAAGACGACTGGCGTCAGCGCGGCGCCGAGCGCAGAGGCGAGCCGCGCGCCATCCTCGATCTTGCGAACGCTGGCGTAGACGTGGGCGCCGCGCGCGATCGCGATCCGCGCGGCGGCTTCGCCGATGCCGCTGGAAGCGCCCGTCACCAGAATGGCCGGTTTGTCGAGCATGAATCTTGTCCTTCGCGAAACAGACACCATCTAATGCGGGGCGTTCACGTCGGCGGCAAGCCTAACCAAGCGCCGGGCGCTCGAAACGGGAGGCTATTCGCCTTTCCAGCGCGTCCCGCACGGCCCTGTACTCATCGAGCCGCTGCTCCCGTGAGCCCTGCGCCAGAGACGGGTCGAGCGTCGGCCAGTATTCCACATCGACCGCCATGGTCCGCGTGAATTCGAGCGCCCGGTGATGCGCCTCCGGCGTCAGAGTGACGATGAGATCGAAGCTGGCGTCGTCGAGGTCGGCGAACGCCTTTGGACGGTGCTTCTTGACGTCGATGCCCAGTTCGTCGAGCACGATGAGCGCAAACGGATCGACCGCCTCGCCCTTGCGTACACCGCAGCTGTCGACCCAAACCCGTCGGCCGAAATGCAGCCGCATGATCGCTTCAGCCATCACGGAGCGAATGGCGTTGTGGCTGCAGGCGAACAGCACCGCCTGCGGCAAGGGACGTTTGCCTTCCATCGCGCGTCATCCCCGCACGTGGAGCGCGCAGATGAGCGTGAAGAGACGGCGCGCGGTATCGAAGTCGATTGTGACCTTCCCGGCGAGCCGCTCGGAAAGCAGCGTCGACCCCTCGTTGTGCAGGCCACGCCGCCCCATATCGATGGCCTCTATCTGCGCAGGGGTCGCCGAGCGGATCGCGCCGAAATAGCTGTCGCAGACAAGGAAGTAGTCGCGGATCACCTTCCGGAACGGCGCGAGGGACAAGATGAATGTATGCAACTCTTCTCCGCTCTCGCGGTCGACGCGAAACACAAGACGCTGATCCACGATGGACAGGAAGAGCGTGTATGGGCCCTCATCCAGGCCGTCGACAGCGAAGGAATTCGCTTCGATCAGGTCGAAGATCGCCACGCGGCGTTCGTGTTCAGCGTCCGCGCTCGCCGCCGCGAGGGACGCCTCGTCGAGGCGAATGTCGGCAAGGCGATCGCGCTCACTCATCGCCGAGCCGCAACCGGACGGAACGCGCGTGCGCCGGCAGGCCCTCCGCATCCGCCAGGCGCGCCGCCGCCCCGCCAATCGCCGCAACGGCGTCGGGCGTCGCCCCGATGATCGTCGTGCGCTTCATGAAGGTCATCGTCGAAAGACCCGAGGCGAACCGCGCGCGACGGCCCGTCGGCAGGACGTGATTGGGGCCAGCCACATAGTCCCCAAGCGCTTCCGGCGCGTGGGCGCCGAGAAACAACGCGCCGGCGTGGCGGATCATGGCGGCGAGCGGCGCGGGATCGGCGAGTGCGATCTGCACGTGTTCGGGCGCCGCGGCGTCGATCAACGCAGCGGCGTCTTCGATGCGCGCGATGTTGATGATGGCCCCGTAGCTGTCCCACGACGCCCGCGCCGAGGCCCCCGCGCGGCCCGCCACGACGTCAGCCTCGACGGCGGCCGCGACGGCCTCGCCGTACGCGCGATCGGTCGTGAACAGAACCGATTGCGCGTCGGGATCGTGTTCGGCCTGGGCAAGAAGGTCGGCGGCTATCCAGCGCGGGTCCACGCTCGCATCTGCGACGATGAAGACTTCCGACGGGCCGGCGATGGAATCGACGCCGACGTCGCCAAAGACGAGCTTTTTCGCCGCCGCGACATAGGCGTTGCCGGGGCCGACGACGACATCGCAAGCCGCAATCGGATCAGCGCCGTACGCGAGCGCGGCGATCGCCTGCGCGCCGCCGACGCGCCATATCTCGGTGACGCCGGCGATTTTCGCGGCGGCGAGGATCGCCGGATTCTGCATCAGCTTTCCCGGCGGCGACACCATCGCCAGGCGGCTTACCCCCGCCACGCGCGCCGGAATCGCGTTCATCAGCACCGCGCTTGGATACGCGGCGAGACCGCCCGGCGCATAAAGGCCGGCCGCATCCACCGGGGTCCAGCGCCAGCCGAGTGTGACGCCCTGCGCATCGACGAACGACTCATCGCGCGGGCGCAGCCTCTCGTGAAACAGCGCAATGCGCTCCGCGGCGGTTTCCAGGGCGGCGAGCAGATCGGGCGGACACGCGGCGATGGCGGCATCCACTTCGCGCGGCGTCACCCGCAGGTCGGACGCCTTCTGCGACACGCCGTCGAAGCGCGCCGCGTACTCGAGCACGGCGTCGACGCCACGCGCGCGCACGGCTGCAAGCACCGGACGGACGGCCGCCTCCGCCTCATCCAGCCGCTCGCCGCGCGCGCGGATCAGGCGGCGGTAGTCTTCCGCAAAGCCAGGCGCTGTCGCATCAAGCCGGTGAACCATTGTTCAGTACCGTTCGTGATCTGGGCGCCGCGGGGTCGGCCACGGCGCGCCGATGTCCGTCAAGGTGACATCGATGCACTCGACCTCAAGACGGATTTCCCCGCCGCCGCCGAGCCGCATCACGATCACGCCCGCAGGCGCTTCGAGCCCTGCCTCGAACGCGATGTCCAGAAGCACGCCTGCCGCATCCAACGCGCCGAGCCGCACCTTGCGGCTTTTCACGCCAAGCACCGTTTCCACGGCGAATGCCGAGCGTACCCGTTCAAATGGGCCGCGCTTGCCCGCCGCTTCCCACCGGAACCGGTTCAGCGAGATCGCAAATCGGCGCTGTTGACGATCAACCGCGATATCGCCCATCAGGAAAGCCGCGTCCTGGATCGCCGCCGCGACCACCGCGAGATCCTCCTTGTCTTCAGCGCGGATGCGCAACGCCGCCGCAGGCATCGATCAGGCGCTCCCGCCGTCACGACGAACATCGGCGCCGCACGCCACGAGCTTCTCCTCAAGGCGTTCGAAGCCCCGATCGAGGTGGTAGACGCGGTTGATGATGGTTTCGCCCTCCGCGGCGAGGCCTGCGATCACGAGGCTGACGGACGCGCGCAGGTCGGTCGCCATGACCGGCGCGCCGTGCAGCTTCTCGACGCCGCGCACGACGGCTTCCTTGCCGCGCACCGTGATGTCGGCGCCGAGGCGCGACAGTTCCGGCGCGTGCATGAAGCGGTTCTCGAAGATGTTCTCGCGCGCGATCGAGGTGCCGTCGGCGAGCGCCATCAGCGCCATGAACTGCGCCTGCAGGTCTGTTGGAAATCCGGGGAACGGCTGGGTGTCGATATCTACGGCTTGCAGGCGGCTCTTCTCGCGCCGCACGACGATCCCGTCGGTGTCGGGGATGACCTCCACGCCGGCGGCGCGCAGCGCCTGGATCAATGCGCCGAGATGCTGCGCGACGGCGCCTTCGAGGCGGACTTCCCCGCCGGCCGTCGCCGCGGCGATGGCGTAGGTGCCGGCCTCGATGCGGTCTGCGACGACCATGTGGCGCGCTTCACGAAGCGAGGTGACGCCGTTGATGACGATCGTGCCGCCGCCGGCGCCTTCGACCTTCGCCCCCATCGCGTTGAGGCAATTCGCGAGATCGACGATCTCCGGTTCGCGCGCCGCATTTTCCAGCGTCGTCTCGCCGTTGGCGAGCACCGCCGCGAGCATGGCATGCTCGGTGGCGCCCACGGAGACGAACGGAAAGACGATGGAGGCGCCTTTCAGGCCGCGCAGCGCCGCCGCTTTCACATAGCCCTGCTCGATGACGATATCGGCGCCCATCGCCTCGAAGGCCTTGAGATGGAGATCGACGGGGCGCGCGCCGATGGCGCATCCGCCCGGCAGAGAGACCGTCGCGTGCCCGACACGCGCGAGCATAGGGCCCAGCACGTTGAACGACGCGCGCATCTTGCGGACGAGATCATAGGGCGCGATCGTGGACGTGATCTCGCGGGCATGCAGCCGGATCGCGGCCCCGGCTTCCGGCCAGTCCACGGCGACGCCCAGGCTCTCAAGCAGGGTCGCGGTAAAGCGCGTGTCCGCGAGCCGGGGCATGCGGTCCAGCGTCAGCGGTTCGCTGCTCAGGAGCGACGCGACCATCAGCTTCAAAGCCGAGTTCTTGGCCCCCGAAATCGGGATGACCCCGCGGAGCGGACGCCCGCCCGTTATGATGATGCGATCCATGACTGCCTTTCGCGATGTGCGGGCTTATGCGTTCCAGCCCAATCCAACGCAAGGCGGGCCGAAGCAAGGCGAAGCGCCCTCAGTCTTCGTCCCTGGCCGGCGCAGGGGCTTCCTTGCGGCGGCGCAGATTGGTCTTGAGCGCCTTGGCGCGCCGGGCCTCGCGGGCGGCGGCCTCGGCTTTCGGAGGTCTGGTCTGCTCTGACTTCTCGGCCATGGGCCACCGCGCCGACGCTCGAAAAGAGGGAAAATGGTGCCGTCGGGGAGGATTGAACTCCCGACCTCAGCCTTACCAAGGATGCGCTCTACCACTGAGCTACGACGGCGGAAGCGGGGCCTATATCTGAGCCGGCCCCGGTAGGGAAGCGCGCCGGCGCCATGTCCGCCCATCAAATGTCCGGACCTTAAGTCGAGGCGCGGCGGCCGGCGTGATACCGAGGTCACAAGAGGCAAGGCCGCCATCCGCTATCCGTCGCTCAGGGCCATAGCCCGCTGTCACGAGATGGGAGGAACCAGATGTCCAGCATTCATCTTCCGGCCAACGGGAACGAAGCGCCCTTCCTAGGAGGCTTGCAGGCCGCATGGCCCGGCGCAACAGCCTGCGTCGCCGCGTGGAGCACGCTTGCCCATGCCGGCGTCAGCAACTGGCTGCTTCTCCAGGAAGCGCTCCTCGAAGCCGCCGGGGATCTCTCGAGGATGCCCCTGCAGTCGTTCGATCCCCTCCCCGTCGCGGGCGATGCGCCGGCCATCGACGCGATCGCCGCCGCGGTTGAAGACGTCCGCGATTGCAGGGAGGCCGTCATGCAGGCCCAGATCGACGCGTTCGACGCGTTCGACGCGTTGCGTCAGTCGGCGTGAAGCGAATCACACGCCAATGGCCCGGCTGATGAACCAGTAGACGCCGACGCCGAACAGGCTGGCTGCGATCGCGTCGACCGCTGCGGCGGCGAGCCGGGCGGGAGCGAACTTGCGCGCCGCCCAGGCAACGGCCAGCGCCGCCAGCACGACGGACGCCTGGGCCAACTCCACGCCGATGTTGAACCCTGCAAGCGCCGACAGCAGATGCGGTCGCGGAAGGTCAAGCTCCCCGAGCGCGCCTGCGAAGCCGCAACCGTGGATCAGACCGAATACGGCCGCGAGCCAGGGCGCGGCCGACGCACCCCGTGGGAACCCTCGTGGGTACGCCCACGCGAAGAGCGCCAGACCCGCGAGGGCCGGCGCCGCCACGCCGAGCCGCATGACCAGCGCGATCCCCGCCAGCACGAGCAGGCCGATCGCGATAGGCGCAGACCAGCGCGTCATGCGCGCTTGTCCGCCGTTTGCGGCCTCAAGCGCGACAAAGGCGACGGTGAAGCCGATGAGCGCCTCCACCGTGGTTGCATCGGGTTTCACGATCCCCAAGGCGGCGAGCGCGAGCGTCGCTGTATGCCCGAGCGTGAAACCCGTCGCGGCGATGGCGATGGCGGCGATGTTCCGCGCCAGCATCGCCAGCGCGAGGATGAAGGCCAGATGGTCCAGACCGCCCCACACGTGCACCGCGCCGACAGGAAGGAACCGGAGGAACGAAGTCCACGACGATTCCGCACGGGCTTCGGCCTGCACGACGATCCGCGCGGTGCGATGCGCATCGGTGAGGATCGCCTCGCCCTCCGCGCCCGCATTGTCGGTGACGCTCGCAAAATGAAGATGGCTCGGGGCGACATCGAGAAACAGACGGCTCGAAAGCTCGATGCGGCCGTCCGACAGACTGCGCGCCGGACAGCGAAAGGCGATCTCGGCCGCCACGCGCCCGATGGGCGCAGGCGTCTCCTGCGCCTCGCCTTCCGGTTTGCAGGCGCCGGCGTCGACATTCACGGCGAATGCGCCGCCGGCGTGCCGGAGGAACTTCGCGGGCAGCGGTTCTTCCTCGGCGCCGAGCGCATAGAGTCTGGTCGCATCCAGCGCATCGGCCTCCACGCGACCGCGCAGGATGTCGCCCTCGATCGTCCAGTGCGACGCCGACTGTGAGCGGGTGTGCGCCCATGCCGGCGCGGTGCACCCAAGCGCGACGAGAATGCACAGAAGACGGACCATCACGGATTGCGGGTGATCCGCGCGCGCCGTTTCAGGCGTTCGAGATAGCGCCGCACTGCCATCTCGTCGGCGCGGCGATCCCACTCCGCCCGGACTTCGTTCGCCACATCTTCGTAACGCGGCGCGGGTGCAGCGTACCACGCATCGATCCGCAGGACCCGCCAGCCGTTCTCGCCGGCCTGCGTGATCACATCGCCGGGCCTCGCCTTGAGCGCCGACGCGGTGAGCGCCGCGCCGAGGTAGCTTCGCAGTTCCGTCGGCCCCAGCGGCGCGGCCGGCAGCTGGAGCGCCTGCGGATCGCCCACCGACGAGGCCGGCCTGCCCGCCTTCAATTCCGCCGCCGCCGCCGCGGCCCGCTCAGCAGCGTCATCCCCCGCCCGCACGAACGCGAGACTCGCCTGCACGCGCGCCGCAGGCGCGAAATACCCGGCATTGTCGCGATGAAAAGCGCGCAGTTCGGCGGCGCCCGGTTCGACGCCCGCGCGTTCGGCGATGGCGAGCTGCAGCACGGACTGCACGATCGCCTTGCGGGCGCCGATGTCGGTTTCCGCGAGACCCAGCGCGACGCCGCGCTGGACCAGCAGTTCCTCCTCGATGAGACGTTCAAGCGCCGCGCGTTCATCTTCCGGCGTGACCGGATTGCGTTTGTCGTTGCGCAGGGCCTCCACGGCGCGCGCCGCCGCCTCGCGCGGGATGGCGCGCCCGTCGACGACCGCAGCCGCGCCGATGCCGAACGCCTCAGGCTTTGGCGCGCCGACCGCACTGACGACCGCCATGGCGAGGCCGAGAACCCCCGTCGCAAGGAAGAGCGCGTCGCGACCGAACTTCATCGCCGCGACGCGCTTACGTAGATCGGCGACGACCAGGCGCGCTCCTCCACGTTCGCCACGCAGTTGTCGGTCCGCGAGGTGCGCCAGTCGCCCCAGCACGGCTCGACCGCTGTCGTCTTGCCATTCGCGTCGCGGGTGGCGCGCAGGCCGGCGCCGTTGACGCGCGGCGTGGGCTCCTGGATCGCGCGTACATAGTAGAGCGCGTCGCGTCCGCCCCGGGCGAAGTCGGCATCGGCGAACTCGGCCGTGCAGCCGGCGCCTGTGTCGTTGCAGGGCAGCGTGCGCCAGACGTCCTCGATGAGGCCGGCGACCGCCTCGCCGGCGCGCACTTGCGGACGGATGCGAATGACCTCGATCCGGGTGATCTTGTGGCGCGCGTCGCCGGGATTGTAGCACTCGCCGCCGCACAGCGAACGCAGCCGGTTTTCCGGCAGGCCCTGTTCGGTGAACGACGGGCAGCCCGGCTTCTGCACGAAATCGCCGACGGCGCGCACGCGGAACCGTGGCGCTGTCCGCATCGCCGTTTCGCCGCCCATCGGAACCGTCGCGCCCGCGGCGACGCCGGGCGCGTTGATCAGGTCGAACCAGAGCAGCATGCGCGGGCCGCTCGTCGCGTAGACCTCGCGCCGCTCCAGCGCCGCATAGACCTGTTCGCGGGTTCGCCCCTCCGAGTGAACGGCCGCGATGGCGCCGGTGGTGAAGAAGGACGCCTGACGTTCCACTTCCGTGAGCTGGAAGCCGGCGAGCGTCATCAGATCCTGTTGGGTCATGCCCGTCGAAGCCGCGGTCTGCGGCTCAGGCGGCCCAAGCATGCGCGTGCGCCATTCGTCGGAATTCACGCCAGACGCCTCGGTGTGGCGCAGGCGATCGACGGGCTTGAAGCCCGTTCCCGGCCGCGCGCGGTGATTGTCGGACGATCCGATGAAGCCCCAGCGGAACGCTGTCGGGTTGGCCGGTTCGTCGAAATTGCGGATCGCCAGCCCGTATTGCACCGACGTGCCGGGCCGATGGTGGAACGGCGGCACGAAGCAGTCGCGGCACTGGCCGCTGTCGAGCCAGTCCTCCACCTTCTCGCCGCTGACCAGCAGGTGATAGGCGACGCCGAGATTGGCGGCCTGATGGCGGACATCAGCCGCGCGCTTGTCGCAGGCGTCCGCGCTTTCCCCCGCCGCTGCGCAGCGGGCGCGAATGATTTCGCCGGCGCGCCAGCATGCAGGCTCGTAGTCGCCGGTCGGCGCAGGGCATTCGCCGGTGACGCCGTCCTCGGTGTCGACCTCGTGCCATGATCGATACTCTTCCGAGTTGCCGTGGCCCGACATCACCTCGATCAGCGTCTGGCGCTCCGGCCGCATCGAGGCTTCAAGCTGCTTGTCGAAGGTCGTGCCGGGCGGCGTGTAGAAACCCCAGCTGGTGCCGTGGGGAATGAGGAGATAGCGCAGGCGCTGCTCGTCCAGCTTCCGCACCAGATCGCCGGGCGTGGCGGCAGATTCAAAGCAGTCGGCGGTGAGTTCATTGGACGGCTTCGACGCATCGCAATCGACCGGATCGCGCGTTTCCTTGATGTATTTCTGGAAGTCGAAATAGTCCTGCCGGTGCTTCCAGTCGAGGAAAGGAATCCAGCGGTTCAGCGCCGCTGGACTGCCGCGCAGGGCCTGTGTCGCAACGCCCGCCGCAGCGATTGCGCGGCCGGCGATGGCGCTATCCTCAAGGCCCGGGAAGATGACGTTCTTGTGCCCGTAGTGATCGTTCGGCGTGCGGCCCACCTGGGTCCATTCAAAGCCGACGAACGACACCAGGTCCGGATTGGCGGGATCGCCCGAGCGCGCATTGCACTGGCGGATCGAACGCTTTGTCTCTTCCCACCGCACGGGCGTGATCGCTTCCGCGTGGTCGGTGGCGGCGAAGAAATCAAGTTGCGAGCAATAGCGGGCGAAGTCGCAGGCGTCCGCCAGCGGATGGACGCCCTCGCCCCCGAACATCGGCAGGGCCCACAGGAAAGCATCGGTGGAGAAGGTCGTGTGAACGTGCAGATCGCCGAACAGGATACGTTTGGGGTCGCCGCCCGCCGCGCTCGCGACCGCACCGTCACGGCCCGCGATGACTGGCGCTGGAATAGATGCGCCCTGGACCTCGCCCGCCCCCCGCGGCTGGCCGAACCAGTTCCAGAACACGGCGCCGCCGACGTAGAGCCCGCCGAGCCCGACGACCGCCAGCACAGCGGCCACGATCCAACGCTTCATGCAAACCTCCCGTCGGGTCTTCGCGCCCTGCCCCGCGACGCTAGCGGCCGGCCGCGCCAGGGCGCAAGCCCGAACGCGAAACAATCGACACTAAGCGCGTCAATATATGTGAATCGAGCCGCCGCAACCCCAAATCGTCGGCGATCGCCGCCTGACGGATCATCCGGGCGCTTTGCCCATGCCGGAGTCGGCGTGCTAGTTGGCCTGATCATGACCCGCTCCGCCCTCGTCCGCACCCTCCAGGGTCGTGGCTACCTTCACCAGTGCACCAATCTCGACGGCCTCGACGCGGCCGCGCAGGCGGGCGTCGTGACGGGCTATATCGGCTTCGACATGACTGCCCCGAGTTTGCATGTGGGCTCGCTGGTGCAGATCATGCTCCTGCGACGCCTCCAGCAATCTGGCGGCAGGCCCATCGTGTTGCTCGGCGGAGGCACCACCAAGATCGGCGATCCGACGGGACGCGACGAATCCCGCAAGATGCTGAGCGACGCCGACATCGCCCGCAACATGGCTTCGATCCGCGGCGTGTTCGAGAAGTTCCTGACGTTCGGCGACGGGCCTACGGACGCCATCGTTGTCAACAATGACGAGTGGCTGTCGAAGTTCGGCTACGTCGAGTTCCTGCGCGAATACGGCACGCACTTCACGATCAACCGGATGCTCTCGTTCGATTCAGTCAAGCTGAGGCTTGAGCGCGAGCAACCGATGACGTTCCTCGAGTTCAACTACATGCTCATGCAGGCAGTGGACTTTCTGGAGCTGAACCGCCGCATCGGCTGCACGCTGCAGCTGGGCGGCTCGGACCAGTGGGGCAACATCGTCAACGGCGTGGAGCTGTGCCGGC
>CAZGYQ010000090.1:0-13851 GCA_964530695.1 uncultured Caulobacteraceae bacterium | reverse complement strand
GCGCCGCGGCGATCCGGGGACAGGTGAGATCTATCCCCGCAGTTCCGTGGGACTGCGCTGAATCTATCCCTCAATATCCCGGCTTGCTTGCTCCGGGCGCGGGAAAGGCGCACGCGGACGCCATGACAGTCGATGTGGATACGATCATAGGGAAAATCCGCGCGCTCGAGAACGAGCTGGAGGCGGAGTTCGCCAAGCAGCGTGCGGGCCTGCGCTTCGGCCTGGAGCGCGGGAAGGTGCTGTTCGAGCAGGAAGTGATCCGTCGCCACATGGCGTTGCGCAAGGGGCTGGCGCGCTACGTGTTCGGCGCCCGGCCGCTGGTGGTGCTGACGGCGCCGGTGATCTATTCGCTGATCATCCCGTTCGCGCTCGCCGATCTGTGGGTCTCCATCTATCAGGCGATCTGCTTTCGCGTGTACGCCATCCCGCAGGTCAGGCGCGGCCGCTACATGGTCTTCGACCGCGCGGGCCTCGCCTATCTCAACGCCGTCGAGAAGCTGAACTGCGCCTACTGCTCGTACGTCAACGGCGTGATCGCCTACGTGCGCGAGGTGGGCTCGCGCACCGAGCAGTACTGGTGCCCGATCAAGCACGCCAGGCGCGTGCTCGGCGCACATCCGCGCTATCCGGGATTTTCCGAGTATGGCGACGCCGACACCTATGAGGCGCACCTGGCGGGCGGGCGCCAGGCGCTTCGCGCGACGGAGGCGGACGACACGCCGCCTTGATCCATCTCAATGCGCGACGACTGGCCTCGGCCGGACGTTTCTGCTTCTGATCGTCACGATCTCGCGCGTCAGACGCGAACGGACAAAGGGAGGACGACGTGGAGCCATCGGCACCCCAGCAGCCGGCCGCTACGGGAGGTGCGGCCGCAAACCGGCCCGGCCGCCTTCCGGACGTGAACGCCATCGGTCTCGCCGCGCCGTTCCGCTGGCTCGCCGGCGCGTGGGGCGACATGGCGAAGGCGCCGCTGCCGTGCCTCCTCCATGGCGCGGCGCTCGGGCTCTTCAGCTACTGGCTGGTCCGTTCCCTCTACGAGTCGAACGCCGCGTTCTGGGTGCTCGCGCTGACCTGCGGGTTCGTGTTCGTGGCGCCGATGCTGGCGATGGGGCTCTACGAGGCCGGCCGCATGCTCGAGAGGGGCGAAACGCCGACGCTGCCGCGCATGCTGTTCGTGGGCGGCGCAGTGCGTCAGGATGTGGCGTATCTCGGCCTTGCGCTGCTGCTGATCTATCTGATGTGGGGGCGCATCGCGCAGCTCGTCTACGGGCTCTCGACCTATCGCCTGCACCGCACGGTGGCGGATTTCATCGCCTTTGCGCTCAACACCGGCGAAGGCCACAACATGCTGATCTCCGGCACGATCGTGGGCGGGATCATCGCCTTTTTCACCTACTGTCTCGCGGTCGTTTCGGCGCCCATGCTGCTCGACCGCAACACCAACGTGTTCGCGGCGATGGCGACGAGTTTCCGCGCGGTGACGAAGAATTTCATCCCGATGCTGCTGTGGGCGCTGATCATCGTGGCGCTGGTGGCGCTGTCCGCGGCCACGTGGTTCGCGGGTTTCGTGGTGATCTTCCCGCTGCTCGGTCTTGCAAGCTGGCGGGCGTACCGGGATCTCGTCGTCGTGCGCGGCGCGGCCTGACGGACAGCGACGCGCCTTCAGGCGCGGCTGTTCAGAACGGCCACCACCAGCGGTTCAGCTGTCCCTCGCAGCGCGCGAGTTGCGCCTGGTAGGCGCTGGCGAAGGTCTGCACGCGCGACGCGGCGGCGAGCAGCCGGGCGTTGCCCCGGTGGCTGCCGCGACGATAGCCGCCCAGGCCTTCGTGATAGGCGAGATAGTGGCCGCGCGCGTCGGTAAACGGCACGCCAAGCTCGCGCCGCACGCGGCCGGCATACCAGGACACGAAATCGGCGGCGTCGCGGAACTCGTCGCGATCGACGCCCCTGTCGCCGGCGGCGCGCTCGTATTCCGCCCATGTGCCTTTCAGCGCCTGCGCATATCCATGCGCGCTCGAGGCGCGGGCGCCGGGAAAAAAGAACAGGAACCTGCCGCGCGGCGGGCGGGCGTTGTGATCAAAGCCGCTCTCCTGGCGGATGATGGCGAGCTGCAACGCGGGCGGCGCGCCCCAGCGGCGCTCGGCGCGCTTCACCGCCTTCCACCAGCTCTCGTGCTGCTCGAAAATCGCGCACGCATCGCCAGGCTGGTCCGGCTTTTCCGTGGAGGCGCAGGCCGCAAGGCCGATCGCGCCGAGGAGGAGCGTGCGCCGGAGCATCACGACGACCGGGACCGCGCGTCTTCAGACGCGCATGGGGCGAACGCGACGGACCTCGCGTGCGGCGAACACGCACGATGCGCGTCTGAAGACGCGCGGTCCTGGCGGGCGCGGTCTTGCGCCATGCGTCACCGTCTCCGCTTCATGTTCCCGAAAATCCCGCGCACCAGTTCGCGCCCGATCGCTGAAAGCACATTGCCGCCGACGCGTTCGGCGGTGCGGGTGACGGTGCGGGTCGCGCGTTGGGTGGTGCGGGCGCGCGATGTCGCGTTCTTCTCGCGCTCGCGTTCGAGCGCCGCTTCGGCCTTCAGGCGCGCCTTTTCCGCGGCGACGAGTTCCTTCTCGCGCGCGGCGTCGAGCTTGGCCTGTTCCTTGGCGCGCGTCTCGGCGGCCTTCATTTCCTGGGTTTTTGCAGCTTCGGCCTCCGCCGCGGCGGCGCTTTCGGCGGCCCTGCCGGTGAGGATTTCGTAGGCGCTCTCGCGGTCCACGGTCTCCTTGTATTTCAGCGCCATGTCGCTGGCGGCGAGGATCTTCGCGCGTTCGTCGGAGGTGCAGGGCCCCACGCGCGAGAACGGCGGGCGGATCATCGTGCGCGCCACCGGGGTGGGCGCGCCCTTCTCGTCGAGCGTGGAGACCAGCGCCTCGCCCACGCCGAGTTCCTGGATTTCCTTCTGCACGTCGACGCCGGGATTGGCGCGGAAGGATTGTGCGGCCGCGCGCACGGCCTTCTGGTCGGCGGGCGTATAGGCGCGCAGCGCGTGCTGCACGCGGTTGCCGAGCTGGGCGAGCACTGCGTCGGGGATATCCGTCGGCGACTGGGTGATGAAATAGATGCCGACGCCCTTGGAGCGGATGAGCCGCGCGACCTGCTCGATGCGGTCGAGCAGCGCCTTCGGCGCGTCGTTGAACAGGAGGTGCGCCTCGTCGAAGAAGAACACCATCTTCGGCTTGTCGAGATCGCCCGCTTCGGGAAGCTCTTCCCAGAGCTCGCTCATCAGCCACAAGAGGAACGTCGCGTAGAGGCGCGGGCTCTGGATCAGCTTGTCGGCGACGAGCAGATTGACCACGCCCTTGCCGTCGGCGGTGGTGCGGATCATGTCGGCGAGTTCGAGCGCCGGTTCGCCGAAGAAATTGTCGGCGCCGTCCATTTCGAGCTGCAGGAGTTTGCGCTGCATCGCCGCGATCGTCTGCGGCGAGACGAGGCCGTATTTCTTGCCGATCTCGTCGGCGTTGTCGGCGACATGGTTGAAGACCGAGCGCAGATCCTTCAGGTCGAGCAGGAGCAGACCCTTCTCGTCGGCGATCTTGAAGGCGATGGTCAGCGCGCCGTCCTGCGCCTCGGAGAGATCGAGGATGCGCGAGAGGAGCAGGGGACCCATCTCGCTGACGGTGGTGCGGACGGGATGGCCGTCGCGGCCGTAGATGTCCCAGAACACCACCGGCGCGGCTTCCGGCGCGTACGGCTCAACGCCCACCTCGGCCGCCCGCTTCACCCAGCGCTCGTTCATGT
Organism: uncultured Caulobacteraceae bacterium; assembly: GCA_964530695.1. GTDB lineage: Bacteria > Pseudomonadota > Alphaproteobacteria > Caulobacterales > Aquidulcibacteraceae > VFBF01. The sequence continues at coordinate 10,062 of CAZGYQ010000090.1, read as the reverse complement.
CCGACGGCGCGGATATGCCGGACAGATCGCCCTTCACGTCGGCCGCAAAGACCGCGACGCCCGCGTGCGAGAAGGCCTCGGCCATCATCTGCAGGGTGACGGTCTTGCCAGTGCCCGTGGCGCCGGCGATCAGGCCGTGGCGGTTGGCGCGTTTCAGCGTCAGCTCCACCGGGCCTTCCGGGCTCTTGCCGATCAGAAAGGTCTTGTCCGCCATCGGTTGCTCCAAATCAGTCGCCGGGGAGTAGCATGGACCGGCCCGCTTGCGCCAAACCGGTCGTCGCCTTAGGGGGCGGACATGGACAGAAGTGCGAAAACGGCCCTGTGGATTATTGCGACCGGGGTGATCATCGCCGGGCTCTGGTGGTTCCGCGACTGGCTCACCCAGTTCGCGCTCGCGCTGATCCTGTGGCTGGCCATCGACGGCCTGGCGCGCTGGCTGGACGAGAAGATACCCCAGGCGCCACGCTGGCTGGCCTTGCCGGTGGCGATCGTGCTGGTGCTTGCGCTCGTGGCGGTCGTCGGCGTGGTCGTGGCGCGCAACGTCGCCGACATGGCCGGGCGCTTCGTCGAGCAGAGCGGACGCATCGATGCGCTGGTCGCGCAGGTCTGGCGACTCGCGGGCGTCGGCGGGGCGGCGCCGACGCTGAGCGGGATCCTGCAGCATGCCGATCCCGCGACACTGCTGCAGACCATCGGCGCGGCGCTGCAGGGCGTCATCGGCGACGCGGTTTTTATCCTGATCTATCTCGGTTTCCTGCTTGCCGCCGCCGGACAGTTTCCGCAGAAGCTCGATCTCATCTTCCCGGAGGCCGAGGCGCGTGCGCGCGTGCGCCTGGTGCTCACGGAAATTCGCACTTCGATGGAGAAATATCTCCTCGTGCAGACCATCATGAGCCTGATCATCACCGCGCTCACTCTGGCGACGCTGCTCGCCATTGGTCTGCCGAACGCGCTGTTCTGGGCTTTCCTGATCTTCTTCCTGAACTACATTCCGACCGTGGGGTCGCTGATCGCGGCGGTCCTGCCGACGCTTGCGGCGGCGGTGGAGTTTTCATCGCTCGGGCAGGTGGCGGCGGTCGCTGCCGGCGTGAGTTTCTGGCAGTTCGCGATCGGCAATTTCGTGCAGCCGCGCCTTACGGGAGATTCACTGAATCTCGCGACAGTGGTTGTACTTTTGGCGCTCGCGCTGTGGGGCGGCCTCTGGGGCGCCGCGGGCGCTTTCCTTGCGGCGCCGTTAACCACGATGCTCATGGTCGTGCTTGCACAGAACGATTCCGTGCGCTGGATCGCAATCCTCCTGTCGGCGGACGGCAGACCCAAATTGTTTCGGCGCCCGCCCGCCGCGTAGAGAGCGCTTTCATTGTGAGTTGAATGATTTCGTCGCAAAAATGTTGAGCGAGGCGCCATCGGGTCTTGCGCGACGAAGATGTGCGGGATACGAATTTCACATCGGGACTCATGTGGGGCTAGCGGTTGTTCCGACGAAAACTATCCCCATTTGAGTCTTGTAGGTCGGCGAGAGCCGATTGAACCAAATTTGCATGTCCTTGGGGCGGTCCTAGACCGAAGGGGATATGCTTCCGAGAACAGGCCTCCGCGTGCGTCCCCCACCCAGCCTGCGACGGGGCCTGCCAGGTGCCGCCGAGCATTATGTCCCCGCTCGGCGGCGCCGCCTCTCTCCATGACAAGCCACTCTTGAAACGTCCTCGCGGCGCGCGGCGTCATGATCTCGCGTTGCGTCTACGCGCACCTTTTCGGCAAGAGATTTCCCCTCAGAACCAGCGCAGAAGGTTGCGCCTTGCGCGCGTGCGGCTAGGTTCCGCGACATTCCTTTCGCGAGCTGAGTCCCCCGTCCGGGCGGGGCTCCGGAGTCTGATCCATGGATACCGGCGCACACGCCAAGCGGGCCAAGGCCCTTGAAGACTTCCTTGCTCTCGCCCGCCAGGGCGACAGGCCAGCCTTCGACGGCCCAGGCGGGACGGGAGGCGACTTCGCACCCGACGCCCGCTCCTTTCTCGAACAGATCCACGAGGACGCCGACGCCGATGACGTCGGCGCACTCGATCCGGCGGACACGCTGGCGCTCGCCTACGACCTCTGGGCCCTGGCCAGGACCCGCAAGGACTCCGGCAGAATCACGCTGGTGCGCCGCGCCACGGGCGCCGAGGGGCGGGACTTGCGCCGCGACGTGCTTGAGGTGGTCGGGCCGGACGCCCACTTCCTCGTCGACTCGGTGATGTCGGAAGTGCGCGCGCAGGGCGCCCATGCGCTGGCGCTCTACCACCCGGTGGTTGCGACGGCCGGCGGCGGCAAGCTGTCGCTGATCCAGGTGCATCTTGAGCCAATGTCCGCGCCGCGCGCGCAGGCGCTGCACCAGGGCGTGGTGCAGACGCTGGCGGACGTGGACCTCGCCAATGCGGACTTCCCGGCCATGAAAGCCCGGATGCACGCGTGCGCCGAGGAGCTCCGCAAGGCCAACACCAATGCCGGCGCGGAAGAGCGCGCCGAGGGCGTGGCGTTCCTCGACTGGCTCGCCAACGACAACTTCACCTTCCTCGGCGTGCGCGACTACCAGTTCGCCCGGGACGAAAAGGGCGTCTTCATCCCCGAAGAACCTATCGTGCTGGAAGAAACCGGCCTCGGCCTGCTGCGCGATCCTGACCGCTTCGTGCTGCGGCGCGGCTCCGAGCCGTCGATGATCACGCCGGAAATCCAGCGGTTCCTGCAGGAGCCGACGCCGCTCGTGGTCTCGAAATCGAACCTGATGAGCCGTGTGCACCGGCGCGTCTATGCCGACTACGTCGGCATGAAGCGCTATGACGGCAAGGGCGAGGTCGTCGGCGAGACGCGCTTTGTGGGCCTGTTCACGGCGGAAGCCTACGACAGCGCAACGCGTGACGTGCCGCTCATCGGCCGCAAGGTCGCCCGGGTGCTCGAACGCGCGGCGAAAGATCCCGCGAGCCACAACGGCAAGACGCTGCACAACATCGTCGAGAACTATCCGCGCGACGAGCTGTTCCAGATTTCCGAAGACGAATTGCTGGCGACCGCGCTGGCGATCCTGCACCTCTTCGACCGGCCGCGCGCCAAGATCTTCGCGCGCCGCGACCGCTTCGACCGCTTCGTGTCGGTGATGGCGTTCGTGCCGAAGGAGCGCTTCAACTCCACCGTGCGCGAGGCGATCGGGCTCGCGCTCGCGCGCGCATACGGCGGCCGCGTGTCGGCGTACTATCCGCTTTACGGCGATGCGCCGCTGGCGCGTATCCACTACATCATCGGCGGTCTCACGCGCGGCCGTCCCGATCCCGATCCGGTCGCGCTCGATGTCGAGGTGGCAGCCCTCACGCGCACTTGGGAAGACGCCTACGACGCGTCGAGCGCGGAAGGGGATCTCGCGCCGGAAATCGCCGACGCGTTCGTGCGCGCCTTCACGCTCGGCTACAAGGAACGCTTCGATCCGCAGGAAGCGCTGATCGACGTGGCGCAGATCGCGCGGCTTGCGCCTTCGGAAACGGTCCGTGTGCGCGCGTTCGCCGCGCGCGAGGCCGGCGGCGACAAGATCTGCTGCAAGATCTACGCGAAGGGCGCGCCGGTGCATCTTTCCGCCGGCCTGCCGGTGCTGGAGAACATGGGGCTGTTCGTGGAGAACGAACTGACGTTCCCCGTGCGCCCGACGACGGGCGCGCAGCTCTACATCCACGATGTCGAGATGCGCTCGAAGGACGGCAAGGCCATCGACTTCGCGGCGGTGGAAGATTCCTTCGAGGAGGCGTTCGCGGCGATCTGGACGGGTCGTGCGGAGAACGACGGATTCAACGCGCTGATCCTCAAGCTCGGCATTTCGTGGCGGGAAGCAGCGCTCATCCGCGCCTTCGCGCGCTATCGCCAGCAGACCGGCCTCGATCCCTCGCAGTCCGTGCAGGAACAGGCCCTGTGCGATCACCCTGAGATCGTGCGCCAGGTCCTCGGCCTGTTCCGCGTGCGGTTCAGCCCCGAACTTCCTGAGCCCGTGAAGGAACGCGAAGCGTGGGGCAAGCAGATCGAGGCGCAGATCGACAAGGCGCTGGAAACCGTCGTCAGCCTCGACGCCGATCGCGTGCTGCGCCGCATCGCGCGGCTCGTCTCCAACATCCTGCGCACCAACTTCTACCAGAAGGACGCCGACGGCGCGTTTAAGCCGTACATGTCGTTCAAGATCGCGAGCCGCGACCTGGAAGACCTGCCGGCGCCCAAGCCCTATCGCGAAATCTGGGTGTCCTCGCCGGACGTGGAAGGCGTGCACCTGCGCTTCGGCCCCGTCGCCCGCGGCGGCCTGCGCTGGTCGGATCGGCGTGACGATTTCCGCACCGAAGTGCTCGATCTCGTGAAGGCGCAGCAGGTGAAGAACGCCATCATCGTGCCGGTCGGCGCGAAGGGCGGATTCTTCCCGAAGAAACTCCCGCCGCGCACCGATCCGGCGTGGGCGAGCGTCGGCGTGGAGGCCTACAAGACCTTTCTGCGCGGTCTGCTCGACATCACCGACAACATTGTCGACGATCATGTCAAACCGCCCATCGACGTGATCCGCTGGGACAGCGACGATCCGTATCTCGTCGTCGCCGCCGACAAGGGCACCGCCACCTTCTCCGACATCGCCAACGGCATCTCCGCCGACTACGGCCACTGGCTCGGCGATGCGTTCGCGTCGGGCGGCTCGGTCGGTTACGACCACAAGGGCATGGGCATCACCGCCAAGGGCGCGTGGGAAGCCGTGAAGCGTCACTTCCGGGAAATCGGCAAGGACATCCAGACGACGGATTTCACGGTCATCGGCGTCGGCGACATGTCCGGCGACGTGTTCGGCAACGGCATGTTGCTGTCGAAGCATATCCGGCTGGTCGCGGCGTTCGATCACCGCGACATCTTCCTCGATCCTGATCCTGACACGGCGAAGAGCTGGGCGGAACGCAAGCGCCTGTTCGACCTGCCGCGCTCGAGCTGGAAGGACTACGACGCGTCACTCCTCTCGAAGGGCGGGGGCGTTTTCAGCCGCAGCGAGAAGTCCATCCCGCTCACCGAGGAGGTGCGCGCGCTCTCCGGATTCACGCGCGACCGCGCGACGCCCACCGAACTCATCAGCGCGCTGCTGAAGGCGCCGTGCGAACTCCTGTGGTTCGGCGGCATCGGCGCCTATGTGAAGGCGTCCACGGAATCGAATGCAGACGTGGGCGACAAGGCCAACGACGCGCACCGCGTCGACGGTCGCGACCTGCGCGCGCAGGTCGTGGGCGAAGGCGCCAATCTCGGCGTCACGCAGGCCGGCCGCGTGGAGTTCGCGCGGAAAGGCGGACGCATCAACACCGACGCGGTCGACAACTCCGCCGGCGTCGACACCTCCGACCACGAGGTGAACATCAAGATCCTGCTCGCCGAAGCCGAACGCACCGGCGCGATGAAGCCCGCCGAGCGCGTGCCGCTGCTGGAAACGATGACCGACGATGTCGGCCGCCTCGTGCTCGACGACAATTACGACCAGACGCGCGCGCTGACGCTCGCGCAGGCCTCGGCGGTCAGCGATCTCGACAGCGCCGAGCGCTTCATGGAGCGGCTGGAGAAGGCGGGCAAACTCTCGCGCGTGGTGGAAGGCCTGCCGGGCGCGGAGGAAATCCGCGTGCTGCGCGAGCAAAAGCTCGGCCTGACGCGGCCGGAACTGGCCAAGCTGCTCGCCTACGCCAAGATCGACGCGTTCGACGCCATCGTCGCCAGCGACACGCCGGATGATCCACACTTCGAGGCCGCGCTCGAAGCCTACTTCCCGCCGCAGGTGGCGAAGTTCAAGCCGGCGATGCTGCGTCACCGCCTGCGCCGCGAGATCGTCGCCACGGGCCTCGCCGACGATCTCGTCAACATGGGCGGGCCGACCTTCGTCGACCGCGTCCGCGAGACCGCCCGCGCCGACACGCCCGCCATCGCGCGCGCCTTCGAGATCGCCCGGCGCGTCTTCCGCTTCGAGGATCTCGGCGCGCGCATCGATGCGCTCGACAACAAGGCGCCCGCCGCCACGCAGACCGCGCTCCACCAGGAAATGGGCCGCGCCGTGACCCGCGCGACGATCTACCTCCTGCGCCGCGGCCGGGGCGGGGATCTCACCGCCGCCATCGCCGCCTACCAGGGCGCCGTGGACGCCCAGCGCGAGACAATCTGGGCGGGCATGACCGAGCAGGAGCGCCAGCGGGCCGAGGCTCGCGCCCAGCGTTTCATCCAGGACGGCGCGCCCGAGGATCTCGCCCGCGACGCCGCCGCCCTGCCGCCGCTGGTGGCCGCTTTGGACGTCGCCGATCTCGCCGACCGTACCGGCTGGCCGGTCGCGCCCGCGGCCTCTGTGTTCCGCAGCGTCGGCGCCGCCTTCGGCATGGACCGCCTGCGCGGCGCGGCCATGGCCTTCACGCTGGAGCAGCACTGGGACCGCCTCGCGCTGCGCCGCACGCTGGAAGAACTCTACGAGGATCAACGGCTTCTCGCCGAAGCGGTCATCCGCCACGCGGGCGCGGCGCCGAAGGCCGAGGACGTGGCGGCAGCGCCGCGTCTGGTGCGCGAATGGATGGCCGCCAACGACGCGCGCACCTGCGGCGTGCTCGCCACCATCGGCGAGCTCGAATCGACCGGCGCATGGACCTTCGCCAAGACGATCCTCGCGGCTGCGGAAATCCGCGGGCTCTCGGTGGGCGGGTGAGGGGCGGACTCCTTGCTTCGCCCCGCCGCCCCTGTTAGGCGCGGATGATGTCCAGGGTGTTGATCGCACCGTCGATTCTCTCGGCGGATTTCGCACGGCTCGGTGAGGAGGTGCGCGCCATCGAGGCCGCCGGCGCCGATCTCGTGCACGTGGACGTGATGGACGGTCACTTCGTCCCGAACATCACCATCGGCCCCATGGTCGTGAAGGCGCTCAAGCCGCACGCGACGATTCCGCTCGACGTGCACCTGATGATCACGCCGGTCGATCCGTTCGTGGACGCCTATGTCGAGGCGGGCGCGGGGATCATCACGTTCCACCCGGAAGCAGGCCCCCATCCGCACCGCACGATCCAGACGATCAGGAAGGCCGGCGCGAAGGCGGGCATGTCGCTCAATCCCGGCACGCCGATCGCTGCGATCGAGGAATTGCTGGAGGATCTCGATCTGGTGCTGGTGATGTCGGTCAATCCCGGTTTCGGCGGCCAGAAGTTCATCGACACGCAGCTGCGCAAGATCGAGGCGTTGAGAAAGCGCATCGACGCGACGGGCAGGGACATCATCCTCAAGGTCGACGGCGGCGTCACAGCCGCGAACGCCGCGCAGGTGATCTCCGCCGGCGCCACGGCGCTCGTCGCCGGCACCGCCGTTTTCGGCGACGGCCCGGAGAAATACGCGGCGAACATCGCCAGACTTCGCGGAGCGGGCGCGCCCTAGCATGGCCGGCGGCATCCTCCCGCCGCGCGCGTGGCGCGGGCTGCTCGCCGCGGCGTCGGAAGAATGGCGCGCGACCCCGTTCTACAAGCTCATGCTGCGCGGCGCCGATCCCGAGGGGATCCGCCAGTGGGGCCGCGATCCGCGCCTCGGCGATTTCGCCCGCGGCATGGACATCGTGCGCGGCCAGTGGCGCATCGCGAGTGAAAAGCTGCCGGGCATGAACGCCACGCCCTGGAGCGCACCGCCGCCGTCGCTGCACTTCGCGGCGCGGCTGCACAGCTTTTCATGGCTCGTGGATGTGGCGAGCGTCGGCGTCAGCGGACAGGAGGCGGCTGCGGCGCTGATCGAGTCCTGGGTCGAGGGCTTCGGCAAGGATTTTCACGCCGCCGCATGGGCGCCCGAACTTGTGGCCGAGCGTCTCTTCGCCTGGCTCTGCCACGGGCGTCATGCGTTCGAGCACGGCGATCTCGCGCGCCGCGCCGACTTGCTGCAATCCCTCGCGCGGCAGGCGCGGCACCTGCAGCTTGCGGTGAAGGATCTGCGCGAACCGCTCTCGCGCATGAAGGCGGGCGTGGCGCTGGTGATGGCGGGCGTCAGCGGCATTCCCGAAGGCGAGCGCCTCCGCGAGGAAGGCGAGGAAACGCTCGAAGAGGCGTGCGCGTCGCAGTTTCTCTCGGACGGAGGGCACGCTTCTCGCTCGCCGCTGGCGCTCTACGAGGCGTTCTGCGATCTCATCGCGGCCGACGACGCGCTCGTGCGTTCGGGCATCGAGACGCCGCAACTCATCCGCGAGGCGCTGCCGCGCATGGCGACGATGCTGCGCTTTTTCCGCATGAGCGATGGCAGGCTCGCGTGCTTCAACGGCGGCGCGGAAGGCTCAAGCGACGCGATCACCGCAGCACTCCGTGAAGCGGCGGGCGGACGCGATTTCAACTACGCGACGCAATCGGGCTACCAGCGGCTTGTCGCCGGCGACGTGACGGTGCTGATGGACGTGGGCGGCGCCCCGCCGCCGGCCTATGGCGAACGCGCGCACGCCGGCGCGCTCGCATTCGAGTTTTCCTGCGGGCCGGACCGTCTCATCGTCAACGTCGGCAGCGGCCTTGAACTCCTTCCGGACTGGCGCGCGGCGGGACGCGCGACCAACGGCCATTCCACGCTCGTCATCGACGATGCGCTCTCGGCGGTTTTCTCACAGCGTCGTGCGGGGCGGGGCGCAGCCCATCCGATAGGGCCGACCGTTGGCCAGAAGCGCACCGAGGAAGACGACGGCGTCCTCGTCGATGCGCACCATGACGGCTATCGCGCGGCCTTCGGTTATCTGCACCGCCGGCGCGTGTTCCTCGCCTCGGACGGCCGCCAGATGTGGGGGCAGGACGCCGCCGCCACGCCGCTCGGCGGCGCCCGCGCGGGGCTGAAGCCGGTGAAGTTCGCCGTGCGCTTCCATCTGCATCCCACCGTGCGCGTGGAGCGCTCCGACGTGCACCAGATGACGATCACGCCGCAGAACGGCCCGGCCTGGAACTTCGTCACCGACGCCCGCAAGATGGATATCGAAAGCTCGATCCATCTCTCCGGCGCGCACGGGCCGCAGCGCACCAAGCAGATCGTGCTGTGGGGCGAGACGAACCCCAACATGCCCGAAGACCGCACGCCGAACCTCGTGAAGTGGAAATTCTCGCGGGTGGTGTGAGTGGCGGCGGCGGATCAGGCGTTTGAAATCCCTAGCGTCGGTGATACGGTTTTCGCGCGGTTCGCCCCCTTGGACGTGCAAACCCCGTCGGCGCGACCGCGCGGAGGGCGTGACGATGGCGGCTGGCGGCGGCCTTTCCGGGCCTGAATTGCGGGATTTTCTCTCCATCGGCATTTCCGGCGTGGCGCTCGCCGCCGCGGTGATCGCCAATGTTTCAAGCTCGGTTGCAAAGGCCGGCGAGGATCGCCGGCAGGCGCGCGACCGGGTCAACGATCTCTGCGTGCGGATCGCCGAACTCAACACCACGATCCAGGTCTACCGCGTCGAACAGGAAGGGGCGGCGGGCCTCAACGTCTACAATACGAAAGTGAACTCGCTAATCCGGCAGGTCGTGGCGCTGGCGACGCTGGGGCGCGACATCCTTGAACAATCGCGGGTCAAGGCGGCGGCCGTCGAGTACGCGCTGCTCGCCGACGCCATCGCGCTGAGCGGCGACCCCGAAGCCGAACAGTTGTGGGACAAGGCCGTCGCGTCCGCCCGCACGGCCCATGATCGCGTCGACCTGCTGCAGCGCTTCGCCGAATTCCTGTTCAACATCGGCAAGGTCGAGCGCGGGGAGGCCGTCTACGCGGAGGCGCGCCGCGCGCTCGGGCCGCAGGCCAGCGCCTACAATCTCGGCCGCAACCAGCAGCTGCTGGCGACGTCGTACGCCAACGCGGGCAGGGTCGATGCTGCGCGCGTGCAGTTCGACGAAGCCCGCCGCTTCTATGAGGCGATTCCCGAAGGCCCCACGCGCCTCTACACGCTCAACACCCTTGCCGAGGTGCGCATGCGCGCGCTCGGCGAGCCGCCGCCGACGATCGTGTGACCTCCCGGAAGATCAGCTCCAGAAATCCCCGCTCTGGACGAGGCTTGCGCTGTTGACGCCGACGAGGACGATC
>CAZGYQ010000089.1:0-14115 GCA_964530695.1 uncultured Caulobacteraceae bacterium | reverse complement strand
CCGAAATCCACTTATCCAAGCCCCGGAACCTGTTCAAACAAACCGAGCCACCTCTTAACTACGGTACGCTTCCACCCCTTCAACTCTATCTTTCTGGCTACAGCTAGCCAACAAAAGATCTGAAAGAATTGGAAGCCCTCGAAGATCATTTTGGGCCCAAAACCTTGCCATTTTTAGCACTTCGGCATCGTTGCGACCCAGCTCTTGGGTCCAATAGATGGAAAGATCTCTTGCAGCCGCCCAATCTCCGCTTTCGGCTTTCGCCCGAAGGCTAGATTCTTGCTGCTGAGAAATCTCCCTGCTCACCTCAATCTTTTGCATCTGGCCACACGCTGACATCAATACAGCCAAAATCGTCATCGCTGAGCGCCAGCTATTTGCTCCGTGTTGAAACATGTTCTCTTCTGTCTATGCGAGAGCCTGTAGTCGCCTTTGTTACAATATCAAATTCTACGGCGTTTGTCTCGGTGTTCCACTGGATGTTCTCAATTGACCGCCCCGTTCTACCGTTTGCATTGAATTCCTGAAAAGAGCCGTAGCCGCCATTGGCGCCTCCCAGTTGATGAGAGTCTTCGCTGCCGACATCGCGCCGCGGCCGGCTTGTTGCACTGTATTCTCCGTCAGGGTTGATTGATACTTGATTGCCGGACCTACTAAATCGAACCGACGTATTGGCCGCCCAAACGCTTCTTCCTGTTTGCTGCGCTACGCGCTGAGGTGATCCTGAGTTTCCGAAATGACAGATCATGAGCAAGATAGCTTGGCCCTCGGGAGCTCGAGCGCGAATGTTCTGCACGATTTGGGGCGTATAGACGCGACTTGAACCATCATGCGTCGCGTAATATTGGCCGGGCCGCATGCGGCTGCCATGACCCAGCACTGTATAGAATCCACCAATGTCAAAACTTTCTGAGACCGCTCGCAGTAAAGGCGAATCATCGTCTTGCAGAATCGACTCGTCTGTGAGGCCTGTCGGATCGACGCGGTTCATCGGATCGTTCCCGACATACAAGTAGAGGTTCAGATCGTCCTTCGTCCCGATGGGGCCGGTTGCGAGGAACTGACCCGCGCGCGCGCCGTAGCGGCGCCGAGGGGCGGTAGTGTTGCGTCATACGCCTGGATCGCGGCGGCGTAGGCATAGGGCCGAAATCTCGATGGCGGACGCCACTCGTTCCAAATGTGTGTGTGGCATGCTTTTCGGGGCATGCTTTTCACGTCCGGCAATCAAAGCGCGTGAGCATCGTGCCAAGCGCGGCTTCGATTAGGCCAGACAAAGTTTCCTTGTCCGCGTTAGAGAGCTTTGAGCCCTTTATATCTCCGATGCCTCTGCGAAGGGCAGCGGAATAGAGCCGCGCTCTGGCGCACTCATCCCCATTCCGCCACGCATCATGCGGTATGTTCACTTTCAAATATATGGCAGGTTCGTTGCGTTTGTACGTGATCTTGTCGGGCATTTTCCCCATAAGTGGGTCCAAGATCGTTGGGAAAAACACAAGCGTTTGAACAGGCGAATCCAATCGCACGCCCGCCAATTCGGCGCGCATGAGATCCGCGAACACAGGTCCAATGGCCGCCGTACTCTCGGAAACGTCGATTGATGCCAAAGCGCTCTCAAAAAAATCCACGCATCGCTTCCATCAACAAACAACGCTCAAGGGAGGCGGTCTGCCCACTTCGCTGGTGTACGCGGCGCAGCGGCTCACTTCATCGGCACGTGCGAGCGCCCTGCTTGTATACCCAGCCAAGATATCCATACGGAAGTTGCCTACGCCGTAAACCCATGAGGGATATCTACTCTGTGGATCGACGCTTGAAGTTATGCCATACTTCAAGATTGCCCCATTCCTGTTGTGCGTCAATTGATAGACCCAAGTGAATCGCTGGGAGGAAAGCGAATTGCCGTGGGCCTCTGCGATATTCACTATGATTCGAAGGCTCGCGTCGGTCCCTTGCTCAATAAGCGTTGGGCATGCTTGGACACACGCCACGACACCGCCAATGACAATGATTCCTACACCGACAGCATCGCCGACAGGCTCCTCCGGGCCCCCACCGACCACTACTGCACCTGCAGCGGCGGTGCGTGTGACGCGAAGGGTTCCGGCAGCGGCCGCTATGGCGGCCGCTGCCGCTAAGTTGTTTTGTCGCGCTCGCCGGATGCCTTCTGAGCCGCCATCCGATCCCGTCGTATTGCCGCCTGTCGAGGCGCACGTTCCATCGTCGTTTTCAATGCGCGAGCCTGTGCAGAGTCCGCTCGGATCGCTCCGATTCAGCGGATCGTTCCCGACGTATGCGTAGAGGTTCGGATCGTCCTTCGTCCCGATGGGGTCAGTTTGCAGGAATGGTCCCGCGCGCACGTCGTAGCGGCGCCGAGGGGCGGTAGTGTTGCGTCATATGCCTGGATCGCGGCGTCGTAGGCATGGGGGACGGACTCTCGATGGCGGACGCCACCCGTTCCAAATGCGTGTGTGGCATGCGTTTCTAGTGACGCTGGGCCTTTAGTTTGGCGGCCACCAGTGACCGCACTTCAGTGAGCCCGTCACGATGCGCAACACCGTTTGGCCAGTCCTGCGCGCCTAGCATACGCAATTGCGTCCAAAGCTCATCATCTGAGTACCGGTCCAAGAATCGGTCAAGCTCAGCAGAGAATACCTGTAACTCGTGCACGCTCATAGTTCGGCAAAACGAGTCTACCATCGCAACGAAACCGCCGAGAGCGTCGAATTCCTGATTTATGCCATTCCACAGTTTACGAAGAAATTGCGGCAAGTAGGCGTAGAATGCGTCTGCCATTCGATTTCGATTACCTTTCCGGATAGGCGGTATGCACCACGAAACCATCGGGGTGCTCGTTAGAGCTAGGAACTCTTCTTAACACTACAGTTCCGCCGGTGCCTGGGACAACCTCCCCGTCGCGACCCCGGCTGACACTGCGATCACGAAGCATGACTCTCCCGGTAGTGAACGGAAGGCAGATAGGACCAGTGCTGAAGGGCTGTGTATCTCCGAAGGGGGCAGACGCGACCCAATCGCGGATTGCCACTCTATTCATGCTGATTGTCACGTTTATCGTTCTTTGTGCTTGAGCAGGCGACTCGAAAGTACTTGCCGCCGGAATAGAAGGTTCGGCTCGCAGCCGATCAGCGAGTTGACGGTCTGTTCGATTTACATGGCGTTGATAGACGTGTGAGCCCCTCGTTCCCTCAGTTTCCACAATGCTGGGGGCTCTTGTAGGAAAACGTATCGGCCGAGGAGCCGATCTCGGGATAGGCGAACCACCCGATTGCCACGAGCACCTACCGTTGCAGGGATCGAAGGGAATATCCCATGGGCGGCGGAACCCGTCACTGCCTCCCGAGATTCGCAGACCAGTCGGGTCCGTCTTGTTCAGCGGATCATTGGCGACGTATGCGTAGAGGTTCAGATCGTCCTTCGTGCCGATGGGATCAGTTTGCAGGAATGGCCCCGCGCGCGCGTCGTAGCGACGGCGGTCGGCGGCGCATCACACACCTGGATCGCGGCGTCGCAGGCATGGGCGTTTCGGGGGGCGGTCGTGTGTGTCACCGATGCACGATGCAAGGCGTCAGTGGATCGTGCGCACCGTCTTGTCGGGCGTTGGCGCCGTGAACCAGACCTGATTGCGGCGGTAGTCGATGGTGATCGCGTCGAGCTGGCCGATCACGTCCATGCCAAGCAGCAGCGACGGTCGCGATTCCAGCCGCCAGATGCGGAAGACGTGCGTGTCGGCGAAGAGCAGCGGCAGGCGCGCGATGGCGCCGGACCCGATCCGCAGGCGCGGCACCAGAACGATCTCCGCCATGACGTTCGGCCCAACCGCGCCGAACACCAGAGTCTGGCCCTCGCTGCGCGTGAACGTGCGCTCCGCCGCGAGCGCCGCCCGCAGCGCGCCGTTGCCGATCGACCGTTCGGCGCCGGTATCGACCACCGCATCGATCACCACGCCGCCCACGCGCCCGCGCACCAGCGGCAGCAGGCCGAAGCGCATCTGCGCCGGCAACGCCACCGCATCGCGCGGCCGCCCCGGCATGGGGCCCGCATCGGCGATGTCTATGCGGTTGCGGCGGAAATCCACCGTGAGGCGCGTGCCGGCGAGATTGTCGGCGCCGAGCATGCCGTCGGCCTCCGCGTGCACGCGGCTCGACACGACGGGCATCTCCACGTCGCGACGCACGATGCGCCCGACGCGCAATTCGCGCACGCGCGCGAGCGGCGCCGATTCCGAGCCCGTCACCCCGTGCACGACGGCGCGCGCGGCGTCGTCTGCGTCGATGCCGAGCAGGCGCGCGGTCCCGGGCGAAAGCACGGTCCGGTTGGCGCCGGTGTCGACGATGAACAGGAAAGGCCCCCGCCCGTTCAGCCAGACCGGCGCCATGATGCGGCCGATGGCGTCCCTGGTGGTCGGCGCGGCGTAGATCACCGGATCGGTCGCGGGCGCGCCGGGCGGGCCCGTACGCTCCGCGGCGCCCGCATCCGCGCACGCCAGCATGAGCGCAGCCCAAAACACAGTCACGATCCGATGCATCTCGCAGCTCCGCTCCCGAAAGGCACCTTGCACCCCGCCGGCGGGCGCGCAAAGCGCTGTTCGATAAAGCGCCGGCGCCTCTCGCCAGGGACGGAACGGCTGGCTAGATTTCGGCTTTCTGGTGGGGGACATCATGACACGATCGATCATTCTCGCGAGCGCCGCCGCGACGGCGCTTCTCCTGTGGACGCCGATGGGCGCCCGTGCGCAGACGCCCGAGACGGCGCAGACGGCGCCTGCCGCGGACGCGACGCCGGCCGTCGACGCCGCAGCCCCCGCGCCCGACGACGCTGAACGCCTCTTGGCGGCGAAGGCGAAGGCCTTCTACGACAGCCTCGACCGCAGGACCGGCCGCATCGACATCGTTGGCGGCAAGGTGGCGCTGACGGTGCCGGAAACGCACTACTTCATCGGCAAGGAAGATGCGCGCCGGGTGATCGTGGACACGTGGGGCAATCCGCCGGAGGCCGTCACCGGCGTGGAAGGCATGATCTTCGAGCGCGACGGCAATCCGATGCTCGACGGCTGGGGCGCGGTGGTCGAGTACAGCGCGGACGGCCACGTCGCCGACAACGACGCCGCCACGATCGACTACGCCAAGCTCCTCGCCGACATGCAGCGCGATACCCGGGACGCGAACAAGGCGCGCGCCGACGCAGGTTACAACGCCATCGAACTCGTCGGCTGGGCCGAGACGCCGCGCTACGATCAGGCCTCGCACAAGCTCTACTGGGCCAAGGCGCTGCAGTTCGCCGGCGCCTCGTCCCAGACGCTGAACTACGACATCCGCGCGCTCGGCCGCGACGGCGTGCTGGTGATCAGCTTCATATCCGGGATCGACGCCCTGCCGTCGATCCGCGCGGCGGCGCCGGCGGTGCTCGCCATGCCGCAGTTCGCCGCCGGCGCGCGCTACGAGGATTACAAGGAAGGCGTCGACAAGAAAGCCGCCTACGGGATCGCCGGCCTGATTGCGGGCGGCGCCGCCGTGGCGCTGGTGAAGAAGGCCGGGCTCCTCGGGCTGATCCTCGCGTTCGGCAAGAAGTTCATCGTGCTCGCCATCGCCGGCGCGGCGGGACTGTTCAGCGTCATCGGGCGCATGTTCGGCAAGAAGAAGGAGCCTGTCGAATAGGGTGTTCCTTCCGCAACGAAACTCTCCGTTTCCGTTCGACAGGCGCGCGTCCGACGCCGTAACCTCGCGAAAACAGGAGAAAGCCATGAAGCTTGAAGGCGGGTGTTATTGCGGCGCCGTGCGCTATGAGGCCGAAGGCGAGCCGATGATGAAGGCGCAGTGCCATTGCCGCGAGTGCCAGTACATCACCGGCGGCTCGCCGAACGTGTTCATGGCCATGCCCATTCCGGGTTTTAAATATACCAAGGGTGCGCCGAAAGGCTTCACCCGCACCGACATCCCCCGCGCCGTGACCCGCGAGTTCTGCCCGGACTGCGGCACGCAGGTCGTCACCCGCGCGCCGAACTTCCCCGCCGTGATCCTCAAGGTGGGCTCGCTCGACGATCCCAGGCAGTTCGGCGGGCCGCAGATGGCGATCTACACCTGCGACGCGCAGTCTTTCCATCGCATCCCCGAAGGCATCCCCACGTTCGACAAGCTGCCGGGCTGACGTGATGGCGATGCGGACCGTCGCCAGCGCGCACGACGGCTTCGCGCTGCCCTGCTGGTTCAAACCCGCCCACGGGCCGCGACGCGGCGGCGTGGTGGTGGCGCAGGAAATCTTCGGCATAAGCGACCATATCCGCGAGGCCTGCGGGCGATTTGCGCACGCGGGCTACGACGCGATCGCGCCGTCGCTCTATGATCGCGTCGAAGCGAACTTCCACGCGGAACACGACGCCGCAGGCATCGCGAAAGGCATCAGGGCCGCAGAGTCGACGCCTATGGCGCAGGCCGCGGCGGACATGCAGGCGTGCATCGATGCGCTTGAAGGCCCGGTGTTCGTCACCGGCTTCTGCTACGGCGGCGCGATCGCGTGGCTGGCGGCGGCGCGCTGCACGGGCGTGGCGGCGGCGTCGGGCTTCTACGGGCGTCTCATCAACCGCCTGCTGGGCGACGCGCCGAAAGCGCCGATCATCCTGCACTACGGCAGGAACGACGCGGGCATTCCGCTGACGGAAGTGGACAAGGTGCGCGCGGCGCATTCGGACGTTCCCATCCATCTCTACGACGCGGGCCACGGCTTCTGCCGCGAAGCGTCGCAGGACTTCCATGCCCCCTCGCGCGATCTGGCGATGGAGCGCACACTCGCCTTCTTCGTACAGCACGGAGGCTGACCATGTCGCTCGATCACGTTTCCATCGGCGTCACGAACATGAAGCGCTCGAAAGCCTTCTACGACGCTGTCCTCGCCCCCCTCGGGGTGAGCCCTGTCATGCCGGTGGAAATCGGCGGACATCTCGTGGGGCTCGGCTACGGCGCGGCCGACAAGCCCGATTTCTGGATCGGCGCGCCGATCAACGGCCAGCCGGCGACCGTGGGCAACGGCGTGCACATCGCGTTTCACGCCGCCACCCGTGCGCAGGTGGACGACTTCTACATCGCCGCGCTGGACCGCGGCGGCGTCGATGACGGCAGGCCCGGCGTGCGCGAGCAGTATCATCCCAGCTACTACGCCGCCTTCGTGCGCGATCCCGACGGCAACAAGGTCGAGGCCTGCTGCCACGCCCCGGAATAACAACCGGCAGGCATGTACCGGCCCGGCGATGCGCGTGGTTGGGATGCTTCCTGCATGTGACAGACCAACATCAACCGGTTTGTCATGCGTCGGGACACTGAAATGCTTCACAATGGGACGGGTCGGGGTCAACCGACGCCGAAGTCCGGGAAATTCGAGTTCAACACCACGTTCGCAGGCTTCGCCGGCCTCGCGCTGATCCTGGCGATCGCCTCGATGCGCGAGCCATTCCTCGTCTCACGCGTGGTGCTGTTCGTGCTCGCGACGATCTCGGCCGCCGCGCCGTTCGTCTTCTTCGCGATCGGCGTCGCACGGCAGAAGCGCGAAGAGGTTTCAAACGCGATTTCCCGCGAGCGCCGTCACGACCAGACCCGCGTCGAGATCCGCCGGATCGTGAAGGCCAAGGCCGATGTCCTCGCGCAACACCGCGCCGCCAACGACGACGCCGAAGCCTGGAGCAAGGCCGTCGAGCGCTTCGCGAAGGAAGACGTTCTTCCCGCCATGTCGCACGCGATTCCGCGCAGCGAACGGGAGATGTGGATCATGGAAATCCGCGTCCAGGCTGACGCGCTGGCCTTGAAGCCCGCGGCCGCCGTCGCGCCGGCGAACGAAACGGCGCCGGTCGCTTCGACGGATACCCTGCCTGAAGCAGAGACGGCGTTCACCGCCGAGTGCGCGGACCGCATCGCCGCCGCCGGGTGGGAGACCGAGGTCGACGCCCAGCGCGTGCGCGCCAGTCTCGGCGACTCGAAGGCGCTGTTCGAGTGTCTGTGTGCGGAAGGTCCCGTCGGCGCCGACGCCGTGCACGCGTTTCGCACGCAACTGGAGGCGCAGGGGATGGAGCGCGGCGCGATCATCGCCACGCAGCCCTTCACGCCGGCCGCCCTGCAGGCCGCCCGCGCCAGCGGCATGGGCCTGATCAAACCGGTGCACGTCCCGACGTATCTCGAATGGGCAGCGCGCGGCGCCGAGGAGTCCGCGCGCGCCGGCTGACTACCGCAGCTGGTCCATGCTGGTGATGATCGAGCCGACGAGGCCGTAGTCTCGGGCCTCTTCGGCCATCATCCAGTAGTCGCGGTCGGTGTCGGCCTTGATGCGCTCCAGCGTCTGGCCCGTGGCCGCCGCGAAGATCTTGTTCAGACGCTCGCGCATGCGCAGGATTTCCCGCGCCTGGATGGCCACGTCCGAAGCCGCGCCGCCCACGCCGCCGCGCGGCTCGTGCAGCAGGAAACGGGTGTTCGGCAACGCGTAGCGGTCCTGACGGTCGGCTGCGGCGTAGATCAGCGCGCCCGCCGACGCCACCCAGCCGGTTCCGAGCATGCGGACCTTGGGTTTCACGAACTTGATCATGTCGTGGATCATGTCGCCGCTTTCGACGTGGCCGCCGGGCGAGGAGATCACGAAGGTGATCGGGTCGTCCTTGTCGGCGGCGAGCGCCAGCAGCGAATCGCAGACTCGCTTGGCCTGACGATCGTTGATCTCGCCGGTCAGCGTGATGATGCGCGCGTTGAACAGCGCCTTTTCGGCCGCGATCCCCGGCAGGGCCGGCATTTCTTCGGGCTTGGGTTCGTCTTCGAGACGGATGGACATGAGGGCCTTTCCCGCGAGTCTGAGGTTCCTCAGATGGACGGCTGCGCGGGGCGGCGCAAGAGGCGCGCGGCGCCCCGTCAGGCGGGGCGCTTGAACAGACGATCCAGGGCGATGGCGTCCTCGTCCTTGAACGCGATCACCGCCAGACTGGCCGCCGCGACGGTCAGGGACGGGAAGAACAGGACCTGACGGGTGCCGGCGTCGAGAAGATAGAGCCCGAGCGGGTCAAGCAGATAGCGCCAGATCGCGACCGCCCCGCCCACCAGGACGACCGCCGCCAGCGGCAGCGCCAACCGGCGGAACAGCCCCAGCGTTACAAGCACGCCGAGCAGCGCCTCAGCCGCGCCAAGGGGGCGCTGCAACACCTCGGCGGAAATGAGCCCGATGTAATATTTGTCGGAGACGCCGATCGCCGCCTCGGGACTCGCCAGCTTGATCAGGCCCCAGATGACCAGAAGCAGCCCGATGGCTACGCGCATCAGAAAGACCGACCATTGCTTCATTGTACCGAAACTCCCCTGCGCGACGTAATACGGACGAGATCGGGACCGGTTACAAGGACCCGCGCGCGATCCCGGAGGCCGATTGTGAAGTCCTTGCTCCTGGCGCTTCTTGTTGCGCTGAGCCTGGCCCTGGCCGGTCCGGCGCGCGCCGAATGGACCGATGCGGATCTCGCCAGGCTGCGCCGCGGCGAGGTGGCGGTGCGCATCGTGCCGGAACGCGGCCCCGGCGGGCGCCTGCAGGCCGCCATCGATATTCCCGGAGCGCCGGGGGACGTCTGGAAGGTGATGCTCGATTGCGCCCGCGCGCCGGACTACGTGCCAGGCCTGCAATCGTGCCGCGTTCTCAACGCCGAGCCGGATGGCGCGTCTGACGAACGCGAGCACCGGGTGCGCTGGATCGCGATCCTGCCGGCGCTCACGCTCCGGTTCCGGTCCGAGTACCAATTTGAGAGGGAAATCCGCGTGACGCGGACGGGCGGCGATCTGGCCGTGATGGACGGGGTCTGGCGCCTCGAACCGCTACCGGACGGACGCGGCACCCGGCTGCACTACGACTTCCGCATGGTCCCGCGCACGCCAGCCCCAGCGGGCCTCATTCGCGCGGGACTCGCGCGCGACACGCCGCGCGTTCTGGAGGCGGTGCGGCGGGAAGTGACGCGCGTACGGCGCCCGTGATGCGCATCAGCGCCGTGATCCCCACGCTGGACGAGGCGGATCGCATCGGCGCGCTCATCGCCGCTCTCAGGCGCTGCGGATTCGATGAGATCGTCGTCGCGGACGGCGGCTCGACGGACGACACTGCGCCGATCGCCGGCGATCTGGGCGCGCTGGTTGTGACGACGCAGCGCGGACGTGGGCCCCAGCTTGGCGCTGGCGCCCGCGCCGCGACGGGCGACGCGCTCTTTTTTGTCCACGCCGATTCCAGCCCCCCCGAAGACGCACGCCGGATGATCATGACGACGCTTTCGACGCCGCGCGTCGTAGGCGGTTGTTTTTGCCTGGCCTTTGACGAGCGCCACCCGCTGTTGTCGCTTTACGCTTTCATGAGCCGCATCAATCACGGGCTCTTCACCTACGGCGACCAGGGTCTTTTCGTGCGCCGCACCACTTTTGACAGCATCGGGGGCTATGCCGCTCTGCCGCTGTTCGAGGATGTGGAAATCCTGGGCCGCCTCAAACGCGCCGGGCGTTTCGTCAAGTTGCAGACACCCATCACCACATCAGCCCGTCGCTTCCGTCGTGACGGCATGGCGCGGCGCGAGATCGCGAGCATCGCGCTGGTCGGCCTCTATCACCTCGGCGTGCCGGCGGCGCGACTTGAGCGCTGGTACAGACCCGAACGGGCGCGCCGCCAGTAGCAGCGGCTTCACCCCGCCAGACGGCTTTCGTCCAGTCCGTATTCGCGGAGCTTCCGGTAGAGCGTGGAGCGGCCGATGCCGAGGCGGCGGGCGATCTCGCTCATGTGGCCGGCGTAGTGCTCGATGGCGAAGGCGATGAGATCGCGTTCGACTTCCTCAAGGCGGCGCAGATGCCCGCCCTCGTCGAAGATCGGCACCGGCGGGGCGTGCTGCTCGACGATGGTCACCGTCATCGGAGCGGAAGGCGCCGCGTCATTGGCCGCCGCCACGCCGCCGACCGGCAGCGCATCGTTGGCCGCCACCAGCGGGCGCGGACGCACGCCGGCGATCTGCGGGAAATCCTCCGGCTGGAGCAGGTCGCCCTCGCAGAGCACCACGGCGCGGAACACGGAGTTTTCGAGCTGGCGCACGTTGCCCGGCCAGTCGAAGGACGTGAGCATGTCCATCGTTTCCGGCGCACAGCCGCGCACGGCGCGGCCTTCCTCGGCGTTGAACCGCGCGACGAAGCGCGCGACCATCGCCGGAATGTCCTCGCGGCGATCGCGCAGCGGCGGCGCCTCGATGGGGAACACGTTGAGGCGATAATAGAGGTCTTCGCGGAAGCGGCCTTCGGCGACGAGTTTCGCCAGATCCTTGTTGGTCGCCGAGACGATGCGCACGTCGACCTTCACCGGCCGCTTGCCGCCGACGGCGTCGACTTCGCCTTCCTGCAGCACGCGCAGCAGCTTCACCTGCATGTCGAGCGGCAGTTCGCCCACTTCGTCGAGGAACAGCGTGCCGCCGTGCGCTTCCACGAACTTGCCGGGGTGCTTTTCCACCGCGCCCGTGAAGGCGCCCTTCTCGTGGCCGAAAAGAATGGATTCCACGAGGTTTTCCGGGATCGCGCCGCAGTT
The DNA here is from genome assembly GCA_964530695.1 of uncultured Caulobacteraceae bacterium. Classification (GTDB taxonomy): domain Bacteria; phylum Pseudomonadota; class Alphaproteobacteria; order Caulobacterales; family Aquidulcibacteraceae; genus VFBF01. Next base: position 2,541 of record CAZGYQ010000089.1, on the reverse strand, counting down.
CACCGCGATGAACGCACGTCCTGCGCGTTCCGATGAGCCGTGCACCGCGCGTGCGAGCAGCTCCTTGCCGACGCCGCTTTCGCCGGTGACCAGCACCGGGATGTTGGAGCGCGCGGCGCGTTCGCCCATGCGCACGACCTGCTTCATCGCCGGCGCATCGGCGACCATGTCGGCAAACGTCAGGACGCCTGCGGCTTTCTTCTTCAGGCGCGTGACTTCAACCTTGAGGTTGGACAGTTCGAGCGCATTGCGGATCGAGACCATGATCCGTTCGGGGCTCGCGGGCTTCACGAAGAAGTCCGTCGCGCCCGCCTGCATGGCCTGCACGACCGTGTCGATGCCGCCTGTCGCGGTCAGCACGATGCACGGCAGGCCCGGACGACGCATCCGGATCTCCTTCAGCGCCTCAAGCCCGTTGAGGCCCGGCATCACGAGATCGAGCAGCACGAGATCGATGGACGCGTCGTCCTCGACCACCTGCACAGCCTTGCGGCCGTCTTCGGCGGTCTTCGTGTTCAGGCCGTTGCGCTCGACGGCCGCCTGCAGCATGCGACGCTGCGCGGGATCATCGTCGGCGATGAGGATCGTCTTGGCCATGGTCCACCATATCTGTCGCGGGCGCCTCTGATGGGCGCCGTTGTCCACTTCATTAAACGGAGGTTCCAAAGGTCGCGTTAAAATGGGACAGAAAAAACCAATTCTTTTCGTTGGTTAACTGAACCTTTCCTCCCTCGTGCAGCGGAGCGGAACGGGGGAGGTGGCAGTCGCGAAGCGGCTGACGGAGGGGGCGCGGCGTGGGGGGGGGGGGGGGGGGGGGGGGGGGGGGGGGGGGGGGCCCCGCGGGGGGGCCCCCCGCCCGCCCCGGCACCCACCCCGCACGCGGGGGAAGAAACACGAGCGACAGCACTCTATATGAGCGCCATGGCTGACGATCTGGACAAAGACCCCGAACGCAACCGCCTCGCCGCCCGCGCCGGGCGCTTTGCGAGCGTGGGCGCAAACACGGCGGGGGCTGTCGCCTCGGCGGGGTTTTCGGCGCTGTTCGGCGGCGACGCGGCGGACAGGCAGATCGCGGCAGCGCTGAAGGCGGCGCTCGGGCGCACCAAGGGCCCGCTGATGAAGGTCGCGCAGATGATGGCGACCATCCCGGACTTCCTGCCCCCCGAATACGCCGAGGAATTCGCGCAGCTGCAGATGAATGCGCCCTCCATGGGCTGGCCCTTCGTGCAGCGGCGCATGAGCGGCGAGCTCGGCGCGGATTGGGAGACGAAATTCCAGAGCTTCACCCGCGAGGCGGCCGCCGCCGCATCGCTCGGCCAGGTCCACCGCGCAGTCACCGCCGACGGCCGCGATGTCGCCTGCAAGCTGCAATATCCCGAAATGGCCAGCGCGGTGGAGTCCGACATCGGCCAGATGCAGGGCATCGTCGGCCTCGTGAAGCGGATGAACCGCCTCGTCGATCCCACCGAGATCGGCCACGAGATCGCCGACCGTCTTCGCGAAGAACTCGACTACGAGCGCGAGGCCAGACACATCGCCCTCTACCAGCTGTTGCTGGCGGGCGATGCTGCGATCACCCCGCCCGCGCCCGTGCCGGAGCTTTCGACGAAGCGCCTCCTGACGATGACGTGGCTCGAAGGCCGCCCGCTCAAGAGCTTCCTCGACGCCGATCAGGACACCCGCAACCGCATCGCCACGCTTCTCTTCCGCGCCTGGTGGGGGCCGATGTCGCGCTTCGGCGTGATCCACGGCGACCCGCACCTCGGCAACTACACTTTCACCGATGATGCGCGCGCGCTGAACCTGCTCGACTTCGGCTGCGTGCGCATCTTCCCGCCGCGTTTCGTGCAGGGCGTGGTGAGCCTCTACCGCGCGCTCGACGCGAACGATCAGGACGCCATCCGGCAGGCCTACGCGGACTGGGGCTTCGGGGACTTGAGCGACGGCGCGGTGGAGGCGCTCACCATCTGGGCGCGCTTCATCTACGGGCCGATGCTGGACGACCGCGTGCGCCGTGTGGCGGAAGGCGTGAGCCCCGGCATGTACGGCCGCGCGGAAGTCATGGACGTGAAGCGCCGCCTCGCAGAGCACGGCCCCGTCGCGATCCCGCGCGAGTTCGTGTTCATGGACCGCGCCGCCATCGGCCTCGGCGCGGCGTTCCTGCATCTGGATGCGGAGATGAATTTCCGGGCGCTGTTCGAAGCGCAGATCGAGCAGTTTGAACTGGAAGCGGTGGGTGAGAGGCAGAGCGAGGCGCTGGCGGCGGTGGGGCTGGGGTGAGGGCGAATTTCACGTTGTTGGCCCCGAGCGGAAATCCCGCCAACGGTGAAGACAGGAGCGCGCGGCCTCCGGCCGCGCACCGCCCATAGCGCTTGACGCGACAGTCCATGCGCCGCCGGAGGCGGCGCGCTCCCTCGCTCGACACCTTCGTATTGCTGATGTCGCCCCTCGGCGAGCAAGAGACACGCTTATCGCCCCGTTCCCAACCCCCTAGACTCAGTCATTCCGGGGCGGCCGGAGGCCGAACCCGGAACCCAGGGG
>CAZGYQ010000088.1:0-14491 GCA_964530695.1 uncultured Caulobacteraceae bacterium | reverse complement strand
GCGCCGCCGCCGACGCCCAGCGCGAGCGCGGCCAGCGCGCGGGCCGCCCCCGGCGCGCCGAGCAGCGCGGTCTGCGCCGTCGCATCGCCATCCCCGAACGCAACGCTCAGGTCGATCGCCGCCAGCGCGGCCCGGTCCTCGGCGTCGGCGATTTCGGCCTGCCGGGCGGCGATCTCGATCAGACGCGCCGTTTCGTCGCTGTCGCGGAGCTGCGCGCGCGCCCGCACCCGCGCGAACTTCACCAGGGCGTTGGAGGGATCCTCGATCCAGCCCAGCCCCGCGTCACGCAGATGCGTGCGCAGTTCGGCGCGCGAGACGCCAAGCACGGGCCGGGCGATCCAGAGATCGCGGCCCTCCGGCCAGACCGGCGACGGCGAGAGCGCCGCCATGCCGGCCAGTCCGCGCGCGCCGCTGCCAGCGTCGCGGCGCATGAGCACCGTCTCGGCCTGATCATCGCGGGTGTGGCCAAGGCACAGGGCCTGCGCGCCACGCGCCGCGGCGAGCCGCGCCAGCGCCCGATGGCGCGCCTGACGCGCGGCGTCCTGCGAGCGCCGTTCGCCGTCCGGCCATGCGAGGCGAATGACCGCGGGTCCGGCGCCGATGGCGCGCGCCATGCCGGCGGCGCGGTCGGCCTCGTCGGCGGACTCCGGACGCAGGGCGTGATCGACGATCGCGGCGATGATCTCGCGCGTCGGCGCGGCGGCCCGCAGCAGATGCAGGAGCGCGAGCGAATCCCCGCCCCCCGATAGCCCCACGAGCAGCGGGCCGGACGCCGCGAGCGCCGGCGAGCCCGCGACCCCTTCGACGAGATCAGCGATTGGGCGGCCGGGCCGGCGTGGCGGGACGCGGGGACCCGTCGGGAGCGGAGGTGAGAAACGCGGCATAGGTCTGCAGGACTGCGCCCCAGGTTTCCAGTTGCGACTTCAGGCCCTCGGGCGACACCCCGCCGTTCAGGCTCAGGTCCATCTGCAACGACGGACTGCCGTCCGGATCAAGGGAGGCGCGCGCAAAACGGGTGCGGTTGTTCCAGCCGTTGATCCGCTCAAGCGTTATCCGGCCGGCGCCCGTGAAGCCCGCGTAGAGTTCGATCTCCGTGCAGCCGCCGCCGGAGGGGTCGCAGTTGCCGAGGAACGCCTGGAACGGCAGCGTGCCGATGCGGCCGATGACCGACGCCTGCCGGCCCTGGGTGCTCGCCTCCCCCGTGAACCCCGAGCGCCGCAGGGCCGCGATCAGGCCGTTGGCGTCGGTGGTCGTGATCAGTGCGACCTGCACGGCGCGCGCGGGAGCCGCACGACCGACCGCTTCATCCGTCACAACCTGCGCCGAAGCGGCGGTCGCGATGAACGCGATCGCCAGAGCGAGCGCTGGAATACGCATCTGTGATCCTCGATTCAGCTGCGCGCCTACCGGCACTGCGCGGCGCGGGCTTCGTTCTGGGCGAGTTGTCGGACCGCGGCGGTCGCCGACGGATATTTGAGCGGCAGGTCGCGGAAGGTTGTGCAGGCCTGCGCGGTTTCGCCCATGCCTTTCAGCGAGACCCCGAGGCGGACCCAGGCGTCCGGCGCGCGCGGCGACGCAGGCGTCTTGCGCAGCAGTTCGAGAAACGTGGCGGCGGCGTCGCCGTGACGGCCGAGCACGATCTGCGTGCGGCCCAGAAAATACCGCGCTTCCGGCGCCTCGGGCGAGTCCGCGTACTCGCGCAGGAATCCCGCCAGCGCGAGTTCGGCCTCCGGCCAGCGCGTCGCGTCAAGCAGGCGGCGGGCGTCGCGAAACGCTTGCGAAGCCCCGCCGCCGGCGTCGGCCGAGGGGCCCGGCGATCCGCCCGGCGCCGCGGGCGGCGCAGCTCTCTGCGCCGGCGTGGGCGCGTCCGCCGACGGCGCTGCGCCTGGCTGCCCGGCGAGCGCCTCGTCGAGCTGGCGCTGGAGGCGCGCGTTTTCCGCCTTGGTGCGGCGCACTTCGATGGAGAGGCGTTCGCTGTCGGCGGTCGCCTCGCGGAGCAGACGCTCGAGTTCGTCGATGCGTTCCTGCATCCGCGTGAGGTTCTCGCTCGGCGGCGGCGCGGAGGTGACTGACTGCGCATGCACGGGAAGCTGGACGACCGCCGCCAGCATGGCGACGGTCGCGATCAGCAGGGCCTTCAATTTCATGCCGGCGCTCTAGAATCAGCCTTCGGCGAAAATGCGGCGTTCAGCTCACTGCGCCCGAGACGAGCTGCGTGTGCGCGTTACGGTTCAGCGAGTGCGCCTCTTCGGTCGAGCGCGGATCGAGCGGGCGCTCCTTGCCGTAGGACACCGTCTCGATGCGGCCGGCGGGGACGCCGAGACCGACCAGGTATTCCTTGGCCGAGGCCGCGCGGCGCGCGCCGAGGCCGATGTTGTATTCGCGGGTGCCGCGTTCGTCGGCGCTGCCGGCGATCAGCACGCGGACCGAGCCGTAGCGGCGCAGCCAAGCGGCCTGCTTTTCAAGCGTCGCGCGGGCTTCCGGCGAGAGATCGAAACGGTCGTATCCGAAGAACACGCGCTCGCCGACGGTGACGCGGAAATCGTCGAGCGAGCCCGGAAGCGGGCCCGTCGGGCGGGGCGCGACCGGCGTCACCGGCGCCTGGACGGCCGGCGTCGGCGTCGCCTCCACGGGCGCGGGCTTGCTGGCGCAGGCCGCGGTCACGGCGACGAGTGCGAACGCGGCGGCTTTGGCGATGTTGCGCATGGAACGGCCTCCTTCTGGCGCCGCCACTCGCGGCATTCTGGCGATAAGATCCCGGAACCGTGCGGAAATTCCGGCAAAGCCGGCGCAAACGCACAGTCACCCCGCGACCACGATTACTTGCAGGGATCGGCCCCCGCAAGCGCGTCGGTTAACGCTACCTTCTGTCCCATCGGCCCGTGACGCCCGTATAAAGGCCGCCGCATCCGCTCCGGGAGGTTTCCTTGCAGTATCTTCACACAATGGTCCGCGTCAGCGACCTCGCCGCCTCGCTGGACTTCTACTGCCGGGGGCTTGGCCTTCAGGAGGTTCGCCGCATCGACAACGAGGGCGGACGCTTCACGCTGGTGTTTCTCGCGGCGCCGGACGACATCGCCGCAAGCCAGACGGGCGGCGGCGATTTCCTCACGAAGGGCGGCGCGCCGATGGTGGAGCTGACCCACAACTGGGACCCCGAGGACTACCAGGGCGGGCGCAATTTCGGCCACCTCGCCTACGCGGTCGGCGACATCTACGCGGCGTGCCGGCGCCTGCAGGACAGCGGCGTGACCATCTCGCGCCCGCCGCGCGACGGGCGCATGGCGTTCGTGCGCTCTCCGGACGGCATCTCGGTGGAGCTGCTGCAGAAAGGCGCGGCGCTCGCGCCCGCCGAACCATGGGCGAGCATGCCGAACGTGGGCGCGTGGTGAGCGTCAGGTCTTCTTCTTCGGCCGCTTGCCGCCCTGCGTGAGGACCCAGCCAAACAATCCCAGAGTTATCGCCAGAACCGAACCAAGGAATCCGAGCGCGATCAGCGCTGTCTGATCTACCTGCGACAGCATGCGAGCCTCCCATTCACGCGGGGGACGCTCCGCCCGCGCCCGCTCACCCGCCTTGAGGCTGATCAAATTTCGCCGGACGCGGCGAGGCGTCTCACACGTCCTTAGCGCCCGTGACTTCGTACTCGCGCATGCGCCGCTCGCCGATGCCGGCCTCGGGCCATGCCTCGCGCCAGGTTTTCATGTGCGGCATGTGGCGATGCGCCTCGCGCGCCTCCATGTCGCGGAAGCATTCGAAGATGTGCACGAGATGATCGTCGTTCACGTCGAAGGAGAAGCTGTAGTCGATGCAGCCAGGCTCGGTGCGGGACGCTGCGACGATGGCGCTGATGTGCGGCAGCGCAGCGTCGCGCTTGCCGGGGGCGATGCGGATGGTTCCTGCCAACAAGATCATTTCAGCCACGCAGTCTGGTAACGCCGACGTTGTTCGTAGGCGCTGATGTCGTCGGCGCGGGTGAGCGTCATGCCGATGTCGTCGAGACCTTCGAGCAGCTTGAGCTTGCGGCCCGGATCGATCTCGAAGGCGTATGCCTTGCCCGAAGGCGCGGTCACCGTCTGCGCGTAGAGATCGACGGTGAAGAGGTGATTGCCCCCGCCCGCTTCGCCCGCGAGCGCGTCGCACACCTCCTGCGGCAGTACGACGGGGAGGATCGCGTTGTTGAAGCAGTTGTTGAAGAAGATGTCGGCGAACGACGGCGCGATCACGCAGCGGATACCGAAATCGTCGAGCGCCCACGGCGCGTGCTCGCGCGAGGAGCCGCAGCCGAAGTTCGGCCCCGCCACGAGAATGCTCGCGCCCTGGAACGTCGGCTGGTTGAGCACGAAGTCGGGCTTCGGATTGCCCTCGCCGTCAAAGCGCAGGTCGTAGAAGAGCCCCTTGCCGAGCCCCGTGCGCTCCACCGTCGCGAGGAACTGCTTGGGGATGATCTGATCGGTGTCGATGTTGGCGATCGGCAAAGGCGCGGCGACCGCGTGAAGGCGGGTGAAGGGTTTCATGGGGTCTTTCTAGCGGGCCGCGCGCGTTTTTCCGAGGGACATTCTCGCGCCGGCGCGGCAGGCTCCCCTCGCTACGTGGATGGGGGACGGCATGAGCGGACTGGTTCTATCCTACGCGCTGCTGGCGGCGGGCATTCTGGCGCTGCTCCTCAGCACCCGGCAATGGCGGCTGCCGATACGGCTCGCCATATGGGTCGGCGGCGCGGGCCTTCTCGTCGCCGCCATACTCAAGCGCCCGCCGGGCGGCGGCGCGAGCATTGCCCGAATTGCCTCCGATGCACTGCAGAACTGGAACAAGCCCGGCGAGAGCCTCCTCGTGCAGATACTGACGGACAACTGGGTGACGGTCGGCAGCGTCGCCCCGCCCATGTTCGATGTTGCAACCACCGTGGCGCTCGTGCTCGCGGGAATTGCACTCGTCGCCTTCACGCCGGGCGAAACGATCGAACGCCTCGTACGGCCCCTGCTCATCGGCCTGCTCGGCGCGTTCGTTGGCGGACTGATAGCCCTTGGATTGGTGGCGAGCGGGCTGGCCGGGTATCAGAAAGATCGCGTCTATGTGGGCGTTCTCGCTGACACCGATGTGCATGATGGAGACACGTTGAAGATCGGGGAGGTTTCCATCCGTCTGAACGGAATCGATGCGCCTGAAAAACATCAGGAGTGCGTCGACGTGCGAGATTGTGCGGAACAGTCTCGGCGCGTGTTGTCAGGACTGGTTGATGGCGCGCTCGTGATCTGCACGACCCCAGCCTGGGTAAGAGCTGGTGAGCCGCCGACAGAGTCGTTTGGCAGACCGATCCTTGACTGTTCGGCTCGCAGGGATGGCAAGGCCGCCGTCAACCTCAGCGAAACCGTGATAGCAAGCGGCGCCGCAGTTCCTTTTCGCAACTCGCGCGGCGAACTGAAGGTCGCGATCGAAGAAAAGCCTTTCCGGTTAGGCTGCATGTTGAGGCCGCACCTCTGGCGAAACAACAAGGACGCGCGCGAACGCTTTATAGCAGGCGAGTCTCTCGAAGGCGAAACAGCCGGCTGCCCGCCTAACCCCCAATAATCAGCGTCGGCACGCCGCACGTGCCATCCCGCACGGTGAACACGCGCGTGCCGTCGCGGCGGCCCTTGCGGACTTCGGAGATGTTGAAGCCGGCGCTTGCGATGCGCGCGTGCGCGGCGTCGAGGTCGCCGGTGCGCCAGGTGAAGCCCCAGACGTTGTCCGGCGCGTCGGAGACGCCGGCGTTCAGGTCATGCGCGATTTCGACGATGAGATCGCCGCAGCGGAAGAACATGAGGCGCGAGCCCCACTCCGGCGCTGTGCGGTCGAGCCGGAGATCGAGGTCGAGTTTCGCGCCGTAATTCGCGAGCGCGCGATCGGGCGCGGGCGTGCGCACCACCACATGATCGAGCCCGGTGACGGCGGACGGCGTTTCCATTGGCGAACGCGGCCAAGGTGCGTCACCCGGCTTCTGCTCGATGAGAAAGGTGTTCACGCCCGCGAACGCCGTCGAGGACATGCGCCAGTAACGCTTTTCCTGCGTCTCGACGCTGGTGGAGCGCAGGCGATGCGGGTCGGTCGCCTTCACGCCGCGGCGCGTGAGCAGCTTGTGGAAGGCGTCGAGATCGGGTGTTGCATACGCAATCGCCCAGATGCTTTCGCCGTGCGCGTCGAGATGCGCCTTGGCCATGTCGCCGGTGAAGCCCGCCCCCGTCGGCGCGATGACGTCGAGCGCCATGTTGTCGAGCTGGAACCACACATGCTCCGCCCCGCCGTCCGCGCCATGCCAGTTCGGCTTGCAGCCGAGCAGCGCTGCGTACCGCTCCGTCGCCGCCGGCAGATCCCGCACGATGAGCGCGATGTGATCGATGGCGGTGATCATTGCTGTTTCACCAGGTCCGTGAAGTCGGACCAGCTTTCCATGCGGAACGCACGAATATCGCGCACGCATTTCGGAAACCACACCAGGGCCTTGAGCCCAAGGATCGCGGCGGTGAGATTTGCGAGGTCATCACGCGTCGTCACGTAGACGCTGCCCTGTACGCGCTCGAACCCGAACTCGAGAAGTCTGCGCTGGATATCCCGATAGGCGCCCGTCGTTCCCTTTGGGTGCCACTTCTCGGTTTCCTTGACTGTCAGATCGAACGCGATGGCGTACATCAGGGCGCTTCTGGATCTTCCAGCGCCCTGTCGATCCGGTAGTCGAGTTCCTCGCCCGTATCGAAAACGCGAATCGCAACGGTGTCCGGCGTCTGGCCGGGACCGAGCACTTCGTACATCGGGCCGATCTCGCCGAACGTCTGGAACCTCTTCAGGCGTGCTGCGGCGGGAGGCAGGGTTGCGGAGTCAGCCATGCCCCACCCTACACCATCCCTCGCACATCGACCAAACGCCCCGCCACCGCCGCCGCCGCCGCCATGGCCGGCGAAGCCAGATGCGTGCGCCCGCCGCGGCCCTGCCGCCCCTCGAAGTTCCGGTTGCTCGTCGACGCACACCGCTCGCCCGGCGCGAGCTTGTCGGGGTTCATGCCGAGGCACATGGAGCAGCCCGGCTCGCGCCACTCGAAGCCCGCGTCGATGAAGATGCGGTCGAGACCTTCGGCTTCGGCCTGCTCGCGCACGAGGCCTGAGCCCGGCACGACCATCGCGCGCACGCCGTCCGCCACCTGTCTGCCCTTCGCCACAGCAGCGGCAATGCGCAGATCCTCGATGCGCGAATTGGTGCACGAGCCGATGAACACGCGCTGGATGGCCAGGCCTTCGAGTTTCTGGCCGGGTTTGAGGTCCATGTAGGCGAGTGCGCGACGCGCGACGTCGGCCTTCACGGGATCGGCGAAGCCTTCGGGATCGGGCACGACATCGTCGATGGCGGCGCCCTGTTCGGGATTGGCGCCCCAGGTGACGAATGGCGCGAGCGTCGAGACATCGATGTCCACCACCGCATCGAAATGAGCGCCCGGATCGCTCTTCAGCGTCTTCCAGAAGAGCATCGCTTCCTGCCACGCGCCGCCCTTCGGCGCCGATGCGCGGCCCATGAGATAGGCAAACGTCTTTTCATCCGGCGCCACGAGCCCCGCGCGCGCGCCCGCCTCGATGGACATGTTGCAGATGGTCATCCGCGCTTCCATCGACAGCGCGCGGATGGCCGCGCCCGCATACTCCATCACGTAGCCCGTGCCGCCGCCCATGCCGATCTTGGCGATGAGCGCGAGCACCATGTCCTTCGACGACACGCCCTTCTGCAGTTCGCCATCGAACCGCACGAGCATGTTCTTTCCCTTGCGCGCGCGCAGCGTCTGGGTGGCGAGCACGTGTTCGACTTCGCTGGTGCCGATACCGAAGGCGAGCGCGCCGAGGGCGCCGTGCGTGGAGGTGTGGCTGTCGCCGCAGACGATGGTCATGCCCGGTTGCGAGCGGCCCTGCTCGGGGCCGACCACGTGGACGATGCCGTTGCGCGGATCGCCCATTGGGAAGAATTCGATGCCGCGCTCGGCGACATTGGCGGCGAGCGTTTCCAGCTGCAGCCGCGCTTCGGGGTCAGTCACACCCTCCATGCCCAGCGCCTGGTTTTCCGTCGGCGTATTGTGATCGGCCACGGCGAGCGTGAGATCGGGCCGACGCACCGGGCGCTTCGCCGCTCTCAGCCCGGCGAACGCCTGCGGCGTCGTCACCTCGTGGATGAGGTGGAGGTCGATGTAGAGCAGCCCCGTCCCGTCAGGTTCAATCCCGACGATGTGGTTGTCCCAGATCTTGTCGTAGAGCGTGCGTGCGGCCATGGGGCGGATGTAGGGGACTTCCCGCCTCAGTCGCAACCGTCGCGGCGGCCGTCGAAGAGAACGCTCCGCTGGCCGGATACGACGACCGAAAGGCGCAGGTGCTCAGGGTCCGCGTCGATCTCGGCCCAGTCGGCGTTGTCCTCCGCCGCGTGGCCCGGCCCGAAGAAGGCGTTCAGGCACGGCGGCGCCGAGGCCATCGTGAATTCAATCTGACACAGCTGAAAGCCGTCTCCCGCCCGGCGCACCTCCCAGCCCGTCGCGGGATCGGGCGCGACGTCCGGCGCGTGGAAGAGCTGCACGCCCTGCCAGACCCCGTCGCGCGCGGACCAGCGCTGCGTGGTGACGAACTCGCCCGCATCGCCCTTGCGCTCGATCCAGCAGCCCCGCAGCGCCGAGGCGTCCGGTCTTACAGGCGCCGTCGTCGCACAGGCGGCCAGGAGGAGTGCGGCGAGCGCGGACAGCGCCGGAGATCGTCCCACGGGCAAGGCTCCTGCAATTGACGCGGCGGCTGCGCAGCCCGATCATCCCGCGCAGAAAACCGGGAGGAAATCATGGCGGACGGACATCAGGGCGACATGGCGAAGTTCACCGCCATGGCCGATGGCACGCAGGAGGACTGGGCCGTCATCATCAAGCACGCGGGAACCTTCCAGAAGGGTCTCGCCGACCGGGTGATCACGCACCTCAAGCTTCTCGACGGCGATTTCGGCGGCTATCCGGTGGACCGCCTCACCCATTCGCTGCAATCGGCGACGCTCGCGCACAAGGACGGCATGGATGAGGAATACGTCGTCTGCGCGCTGCTCCACGACATCGGCGACACGCTGGGCTCCACCAACCACGCCGACATCGGGGCCGCGATCCTGAAGCCCTTCGTCAGCGAGCAGAACCACTGGATGCTGGAAAACCACGGCATCTTCCAGGGCTATTATTTCTTCCACTATCTCGGCCTCGACCGCGACATGCGCGAGAAATATCGCGGCCACCCGAACTTCGAATACACGGCCCGCTTCTGCCACCGGCACGACCAGAACGCATTTGATCCGGCGTACGAGAACATGCCGCTGGAGGCGTTCGTGCCGATGGTCCAGCGGGTGATGGCGCGGCCGAAGAAGAGCATTTATTTGCGAGGGGAGTAGCGGGCAAATTGGAATGCAGTCGGCCCGCAATCAAAACACGATACCTATGCCGGTCAGTTTGGCGCCAACGGCGGTCAGATACATTAAGCTTGGAGCCGGAGGGAATTGGGAGTCTGAATGCATCCAGCATGGCATCGCTAGGTTTGGATTTGGAACGGGCCAAACAAACATTTTTGGCTCGTGCATTCATGGTGACTGGGAAAAATTGGCCGCAAGCCTCCGATCATCCTCGGGAAGTCAAGGTGCCGCAACTAGAGCAACCGGCGAGATCAAGCACTTTTTCGAAGATGCGGGCGACACTCTCTGGATTACCTTTATGGGTGAACGGTTTTATTGGGCATTCTTTGAAGCCAACAAGCCCGAACCTCACCCTGACGGCGACGGGGTATTCCGCCGAACGCGCGATGGGTGGAAGAACTGCGACTTGAACGGTAGCGCGCTTACGAAGGACAAGCTCGCAGGCTCGCTCACAAAACTAGCTGCTTTTCGGGGCACCTCCTGCAAAGTGGATGTCGCGGAGTATGTCATTCGACGCGTCAATGGTGAGAGCACACCGGAAGTTACACGAGCTCTTGAGGCGCTGCGAGAGACTAAGGCAGCAACTATCGACCTGATACGGTTGCTGGGGCCAAAGGACTTCGAACTGTTGGTCGATCTCGTCTTCTCATCCAGCGGCTGGAGACGGATCGGCGCGCTTGGGAAAACCCAAAAGACGCTTGATCTGGATATAGTTTTGCCTAGCACAGGAGAGCGGGCGCTCGTGCAGGTAAAATCCAAGACCTCAACCGCAGAATTGGCACGCTATGCTTCAAAGCTGGACGAAGCAGGTCCGTACAGCCGAATGTTTTTTGTGTACCATACGGGCAACGTGGTGTTCGAGGATGAACGCGTGGTCGTACTTGGACCAGAACAACTAACAGAGCTCGTAATTGAGGCTGGCTTGACTAACTGGCTGATAGACAAGACGCGTTAGTTCAGCCCGCCAGCAGGTCTCCCACCCGCTCCAGCTCCACCGGGCCGGTCATCAGCACGCGGTCGTCGCTGGCGCGCCACTCGATGACCAGTTCGCCGCCCTCAAGCTCCACCGTGACGATGCGGCCGGTGAGGCCTGCGCGATGCGCCGCGACCACGGCCGCGCAGGCGCCGGTGCCGCAGGCCTTCGTCTCGCCGACGCCGCGCTCCCATACACGCAGTTTGATGCGCTCGGGCGAGAGGATCTGCGCAAAGCCGACGTTCACGCCTTCCGGGAAGAACGGATCGGTCTCCACGCGCGGGCCGATCACCGCCACCGGCGCGCGCTTCACGTCCTCGACGAAGAACACCGCGTGCGGGTTGCCCATGTTGCATGCGCCGGGATGGCCGAGATGGAAGAGGCCCGCGTCGACCTCGTAGTCGAGCCGTTCGGTCTCCATCGCGCGCGCCACCGGGATCTCTTCCCACTTCAGCAGCGGCGAGCCCATGTCGACGGTGATCTGGCCGAGCGTCGTGCGTTCGGCCTTGAGCACGCCCGCCAGCGTCTCGATCTTCACCGGGCCGTCGTCGCCGCGCTCGTCTAGCAGGACCGAGGCCACACAACGCGAAGCATTCCCGCAGGCCGTCACTTCACCGCCATCCGCATTCCAGATGCGCATGAAGGCGTCGCCCCGGATCGAGCGCTCGATGGCGATCACCTGGTCGCAGCCGACGCCCTCTTCCCGGTTGGCGATGGCGCGGGCCTGGTCCTTCGACAGCTGCAGGGAGCCATGGGCGCGGGCGTCGAAGATCACGAAGTCGTTGCCGCAACCGTTCATCTTGAAGAAACGCATGGAAACCTCGGTGACCCGATCCACGGATATAGGCAACCCCTTGCCGATTCGTAGCTTTACGCTCCCCCTGGGCGCCTCAGGCGTCGAACTCCCGTGCTTTCCCTCACGGGGAAGGACGGAAGTCGCGAGCGGGCTTCCCCTGCGGGGCGCCTTCCGCTTAGGTGCGCGGCCATTCCGGGGAGCCCTTCACCATGCGGCCTATCGCATTCACCCTCGCGGCGGCGCTCGCCGTCGTCACATCTGCGTGTGCAACCATGAACATCTTCGCGCCCAAGGATCCCTATGCGTTCATGGAGGAGGTCGAGGGCAAGCAGGCGCTGGACTGGGTCCGCGCCCAGAACGCCCGTTCGCTGGCGCACCTCGAGGCCGACGCGCGCTTCGCGCCCATGCGCGAAGACGCGCTGAAGATCGTGCAGAGCCGCGACCGTCTCGCGCTCGGCGCCATCCGCGACGGCTATCTCTACAATTTCTGGCAGGACGCCACGAACGTGCGCGGCCTGTGGCGACGCGCGCCGCTTGGCGGCTACGCGGCCGGCGCGCCGCAGTGGGAAACGCTGCTCGACGTCGATGCCCTCTCCACGGCCGAAAACGCCAACTGGGTGTTCAAGGGTACGGACTGCCAGCCGAACCGAGGGACGCGCTGCCTCGTCACACTCTCGAACGGCGGCAAGGACGCCTCCGTGCAGCGCGAGTTCGACGTCGCCACGAAATCATTCGTCACAGGCGGCTTCAACCTGCCGGAAGCGAAGAGCGCCGCAGCGTGGAAGGACGCCGACACCATCTATCTCGCCACCGACTGGGGCGCGGGCTCGCTGACGACATCGGGCTATCCCTTCATCGTCAAGGAACTGAAGCGCGGACAGGCGCTGGCGGACGCAAAGGAAGTGTTCCGCGGCGCGGCGAGCGACGTGGGCGTTTTCCTGCAGGACGCGGAGTCCGAGGACGGCACGCGCTTTGTCGCCGCGATCCAGGGCGTGACGTTCTTCACGTCCAACGTCATCCGTCTCGATACGGGAACGCCCGCGAAGCTGAACACGCCGATGAAGTCCACGGTGCAGGGCCTGCACAAGGGCGAACTCATTCTCACGCTCGAAGAGGCATGGACGCCGCCGGGCGCGACGGCGGCGCTCGGCACGGGCTCGCTCATCTCCATCACGCTCGACAGCGCGACGACCGCGACGCCAAACGTGAAGCTGCTTTACGGGCCGGGCCCGCGCGACTCCATCGAGAGCGTGGCGATCACGCGCGATGCGGTGCTGGTGGCCGGCTACAGCAATGTGCGCGGCCGCATCCTGCGCTACGCGTTCGACGGCAGGAACTGGCTTGAAAGCCAGATCCCGCTGCCGCCGAACGGGGCGGTGGGCTTCGCGGGCGCCTCGTCGAGTGAATCGACGGCGTTCGCGACCTTCGAGGATTTCCTGCGTCCCGACACGCTTTTCGCCATCGATGCGCGCGCCGGCTCGGCGCGCGCGGTGCAATCGCTGCCGGCGCAGTTCGACGCCTCGAAGCTCGTGTCCGAACAGTTTGAAGCCACCAGCCGCGACGGCACGAAAGTGCCCTACTTCGTCGTGCGGCCGCGCGATGCGCAGATGAACGGCGAGAACCCGACGCTGCTCCACGGCTATGGCGGCTTCCAGATCTCGCAGACGCCCGCCTACTCGCCACTTTCCGGCAAGCTCTGGATGGAACGCGGCGGCGTCTACGTCATCGCCAACATCCGCGGCGGCGGCGAGTTCGGCCCCGCGTGGCATCAGGCCGGCCTCAAACTCAACCGTCAGGTGGTCTACGACGATTTCATCGCCGTCACCGAAGACCTGATCGCGCGACGGGTCACAAGCCCGCGCCGCCTCGGCATCATGGGCGGATCGAACGGCGGCCTGCTCATGGGCGTGATGCTCACGCAGCGCCCCGAACTTTTCCGCGCCGCGGTGGTGCAGGTGCCGCTGCTCGACATGCTCGGCTACGCCGATGAAAACATGCTCGCGGGCGCCTCGTGGGTGGATGAATACGGCGATCCGCGGCTCGACGCGCGCGGCAAGCCCACGCATCCGGAAGAGCGCGCCTGGCTCGCGCGTCTTTCGCCGTACCAGAACATGAAGCCCGCGACGGTCGCGTCCGTCATGCCGTTCTTCGTCACCTCGACGAAGGACGACCGCGTGCACCCCGCCCACGCCCGCAAGATGGCCGCGCGCCTCGAAGCCGCCGGCGCGCCCTTCTACTATTACGAGAACATCGACGGCGGGCATTCCGCGGCGGCCAACCAGCAGGAAGTCGCACGCCGCCGCGCGCTGGAGTTCACGTACCTGAACGAACGGCTGGTGGACTGACGCGATCACATTCCCTCGCCCGCTTGCGGGAGAGGGACAGCTTGAGCGAAGCGAAAGCAGGGTGAGGGAACAGTCTCTCAGAAACAGACTCGTTCTGCGCCGCCGGCCCTCACCCGGCGCTGCGCGCCACCCTCTCCCGCAAGCGGGCGAGGGTTGGAAGTGTGGGACTCGTCGGAGCCCAGTCCCACAGAATTAGGGGGATAGATCTCACCCGTCCCCGGACCCTCGCGTCGCGGCGAGTCCGGGGTCCATTCGCGCAGGTCTTGCGGAACAGCCTTTCGCGCCAACGTCTTTCGCCACGCCGCCGGCGGCAATGGCTCCCGGACTCGCCGCGACGCGAGGGTCCGGAAACGGGTGAAAAGTGTGGGACTGAAATAAATCTATCCGACCGGACTCCGGCGCGTGGGACCATGGCGTCTTCGCATGAGGCGAAGGAGCCATGAAACACATCGTCCGCAGGAAACCCGACATCGCCCGAGTGAACGCCATCGCGCGGAGCCTGAAGCTCTGGGTGCTGGAGATCGTCGCCTGGGTCGCGCGGTTCGCGGGCGTGAGGTTCAGGCCCGACATCTCTGAAGAGATCTACGCCGCGAAGCTCTGCGTGTTTCTCCACGCCATCCACCGTTGCCCAGCGCGCGGGCGCGCCATCGCCGCCGCACGCGGTTACTGCGCACGGCGCGGGGTGCGCGTCAGCCGCCCCGGCGGCGCGCTCAGGGTATGGACGCGCGGTGTAAAAGTGCGCGGGCTAAAACAGCTCCGCGCGCTGCTCGACGACATGGAGCCCGCGATCGCCGCCATGGTGAAGCGCCTGATGCGCCATTCCATCGTGAAGCGACTGATTTCCGTGGCGCCTGCGGCGGCGCGGTGTGTGAGCGCTGCGCCCGCGCCTGCCGCCGAAGCGGCCGACACGTCATGACCTGCGCCGTCGACGGGACC
>CAZGYQ010000087.1:0-14754 GCA_964530695.1 uncultured Caulobacteraceae bacterium | reverse complement strand
GAGCGTGTCGAGGGAGGCGTCCTCGCGTTCGCCGTCATCGAAGCTGGGGCGCACGGGCGGCTTGTCGCGGTTCGAGCTTGGCAGGAAGTCGATCAGCCGGCGCATTTCGCTCAGCGTCTCGAAATCGTTCTCGAACGCGCCGTCCACGACGCCCGACTTCGACGCATGCACGCGCGCGCCGCCGAGTTCTTCCGCCGTCACCGTCTCGTTCGTCACCGTCTTCACGACGTCCGGTCCGGTCACGAACATGTAGCTCGTGTCGCGGACCATGAAGATGAAGTCCGTCATTGCGGGGGAATACACATCGCCGCCCGCGCACGGGCCCATGATCACCGAGATCTGCGGCACGACGCCGGAGCCGAGGATGTTGTTCATGAAGATGTCGGCGTAGCCCGCCAGCGACTGCACGCCTTCCTGGATGCGCGCGCCGCCCGCGTCGAAGATGCCCACCACCGGCGCGCCGTTCTGGATCGCCATCTCCTGCACCTTCACGATCTTTTCCGCGTGCGCCATCGAGAGCGAGCCGCCGAAGACGGTGAAGTCCTTCGAGAACACGTAGACCACGCGGCCGTTGACAGTGCCCCAGCCGGTGACGACGCCGTCGCCGGGGACCTTCTGGTCGGCCATGCCGAAGTCGGCGCAGCGGTGTTCGACGAACATGTCGAACTCCTCGAAGGAGCCGTCGTCGAGCAGCAGCTCGATGCGCTCGCGCGCCGTGAGCTTGCCCTTGGCGTGCTGGTTGGCCATGCGCTTGGCGCCGCCGCCGGCGCGGGCGGCTGCACGCTTGGCTTCGAGCGCTTCGACGATGTGCTTCATGGGGCGGGGCCTTCCGGGTGGGGAGAATGTTGCGTCGGTGCTAGCGATGGGCGGGGCGAGTGGCAAGAACTGACCCTTGGGAGTGGCGCGGCTGCCGTAGGGTGCATTGAGCGCAGCGAAATGCACCACCGTGCCGCGCGACCGTTGGTGCATTGCGGGCTTCGCCCTTAATGCACCCTACGAATTACCCCGCCAACGCCTTCCGCTCCGCCAGCATCGCCTGCAGGGCGTCGCGCAGGCGTTGCGGCAGCATGGCGATGAAGTCGCGGTCGGCGTAGTCCGCCTCCGGCGTGATCGCCACGAGCAGCGCGGGGCCCGATGCGCCTGCGCTGTTGTCGAGCACGTAGACCGCGTCCGCGCGGGCGCCGAACCAGACGAGGTTTTCCAGCGAGCGCTTCCAGCGCGGCGCTAGGTGGTCGGCGGGGACGTCGTGGCCGCCCGCCGCCACGCGGAGTTTCACGCGCTTGGCCGAGAGGAGATGATGCTGGAGCGCGACATAGACCAGCGCGATGCGGAATCCCCGCGCGCGGGCGCGCTCCAACAGCGGGCGGTACTTGTCGGAGGAGAGCACCGTCTCCACCAGCACCGAGCGGCCCGCCTCAATGGCCGCAGCGAGCCGCTCGTCGGTGCGCTGGGCGGCGTCGAGGCTCGTTGCGCGACCGGGTTCGGCGCCATCGGCGATCAGTCGCGCGGTCTCGTCGTCGGCGTTGAGCCGTTCCGCCGCATCCAGTCCGAAAAGCTCAAGCAGCCCACCCGGTCCCGGCGCGGCGATCGTCGTCTTGCCCGCGCCGTTGGGGCCCGCGACGATCACGAGCAGCGGCGCTTCCTCCGGGGACGACAACTCAGGCGCTGGCGCGAGGGCGGCGCGCGGCAGCCTTCTTCTTCGCGGCCGCCTTTTTGGCTGCGACTGTCTTGGTCGCCGGCGTCGCGCGCACCTGCTTGCCCACAGCTGCCTTCACCCGCGCATGGGCCGCAAGACGGATCTCTTCGCCGGTGGGAAGGCGCTTGGTCATGGGTTGAAGATTAGCACGATTGGGGCACGGCGCGAAGCGGGATCTTCCCCGATCCGTGGGCACGGTTGCGCGGACTGTTTACTCTGCGTCCTACCCCTCGTAGCGTTTTAGACTCTGGTTATTGGGGATAGGGGTCAACGAATGTCCGAGGCTTTACCCCGTGGCAGTTCGCGTTGGCTGTTAATTCTGACCGTGCTGCTGTTGGCGATCTGCGCATTCTTTGTCACCACGTCCACAAATGTGGTGGTTCACAGGCTATTGAACGACACAATGCAGCCGAACTACCGGCCTGGCGAATTCATGGTCGCCAATCGGTTTGCTTACAACTCGTCGCCGCCGGCGCGTGGCGATGTCGTCTTGTACCCAAACCCGCGATGCCTCGATTCCTATCGCGTGGATTGCGGCGACGCGTTGTTGGAGGGGCGCGTCATCGGAGTACCCGGTGATATTATCGAGCGGCGCGGTGGTCGCTATTACCGGAACAAACTGCGGATCACGGAGAGGCCGCTTAAGAGTGAATGGATTGTATTGTACGAGACGCGAAGCAACGCGGAAATTAGCGTCGCCAGAGAATCTGCCGACAAGGGAGTCGCTTACGACGTTGGGCTCTTCTACGGGGACAACACTTTCTACGATGTCGCAGAGGCACATGTACCTGCCGGGTACGTCTACATTCTGGCTGACAACAGGGATTTCGGACACGACAGTGTCAGGCTTGGCCCAATTGCGGCTTCAACTATCGTGGGAAAGGTCTTCATAAAGTTGCCTCGGCTTGGCCGTTTGCCACCGCCACCCCAACCAATTCAGTAGGGTTTATCCGCGAAGCGCCGTGAAATAGCGCCCCAGCGCCACGAACTCCGCTTCCAGATCGTCGAGGCGTTTGCGGGCGAAGTGATCCTCGCCCCAGGTTTCAAGTTGCCAGAGATCGTCGAGGCACGCGGCTTCGAACGCGGCCACGGAATCGATCCGCTGCGCCGACAGCGCAAAACCAAGAACGCCTGAGCCCGAAATGCCCACCGCGTGCGCAAGGCCCGTCAACGCGAAATCGTCGTGCTGGCGCGCGGCGCGTTCGAACGCCTCGCGCGCTTCGAGCGGCTGGTCGGCGGCGATGACGCCCGAGACGACAGTGAGCGGCGCGCCGAGCGCGTCCTTCGCCCACGCCACCAGCGGATCCCACATTTTCGCTTGCCGGATCACCAGCGCCTCGGGATGCTCGGCGCGGTGACAGACGAGATCGGTCGCCGCGTAACCGGCGACGCTCTCGACGATGATGTCGCGCGTGCGCGCCGTGTGATCGAGCGCGACGTTGACGAGCCGCGTGACCGGCATCGTGTCCGGCCGCACCACCTCGGTCTGTGCGTTCCACTCGTCCGCGCACGCCTGCGCCAGCGCCAGCGTCGGCGTCAGGAACGCGACCTTCCCGGGCGTGCGCAGGTGCATGTTGTCGATGAGCACCGCCGCGCCGCCGTCCTTCGGGCGCGCGGTTGCTTCCTTGTAGGTGCGCCTGATCGCGCCGAGATCGTCGAGAGCCATGGGCTTTCCCTCGGTCACGGGCCGCGCGTGGTCAAGACAATGCGTTGTCAGGAAGCGCCATTCGCCCAGCGCGTGAGTTCCGCGCGCAGCGCCGCAAAGTCTTCCGCGATGTGGTGGGCGCCGCCCGACTGGATTTCCTCAACGGTGTGGAAGCCCCACGTGACGCCCTGCGCGTACGTGTCGGCGGCGCGCGCCATCGCCATGTCGAAGCTCGTGTCGCCGATCATGATGGTGTCGGCGGGCGTCGCGCCGACGGCCTCGATGACGAGATTGAGCATGTGCGGGTCCGGTTTGCCGGGGCCGTCGTCGGCGCAGAAGGCCGCGTCGAACAGGCCCTCGAAGCCGTGGCGTTCGAGGAAGGCGTCCACGCCGCGGCGCGCCTTGCCGGTGGCGACGCCGAGCCGCCAGCCCGCCTCGCGCAGTTCCGTGACGATTTCCTTCGCGCCTTCATAGAGCGGTTCCACAAGCCCCGCGTCCCGGTTGGCCACGAACGCGTCCTTGTAGGCCTGCGCCAGCACCGGATAGCGGGAGCGGTCGAGATCGGGCGCCAGCACCGCGATGGCCGGCTCCAGCGAAAGCCCCACGATCCGGCGGGTCTCATCGTAGCCCGGCGCGGGCAGGTTCAGCGACCGGAACGCCGATCCCATGGCCTCCGCGATGGAGCGGCGGCTGTCGACGAGGGTGCCGTCGACATCGAATACGGCGAGTTTTGCGGTCATCCGGGTGTGTTCTGTTGTGATTGATGGACGGGCGGCGTTCAGAGTGGGCGAGATAGGGTGCGCATGGCCAGCCTCGCCGGCGCGCCGCGGAACCGTTCCGCCGCGCAGGCAGGGGGCTAGCCGTCGATTCGGTCCGTTTCATGGTCCAATCCTTAACGGAAGGGGCCCTCGGTGGAGCACGGGTGCAATGGGATTTCTGCTGTCGCCGTCCGGGCGCGTGAGCCGCAGGGGCCTGTGGCTCGGCTATCTGCTGACGTTCGCCGCGCTCGGCGCGGCGGCGTATTTCGGCGACCGCATGCTTGTCGCCAATGGCGCCGTCGTCCTGCCGCCGCAGCTGATCGCGCTGCAGCCAGCGCTCGACATCGCTGGCGGGCCGCTGCTGCTGGCGGTGTTCGTGCTCGTGCCGTGGGCGAGCGCCATGATGGTGCTCAAGCGCCTGCACGACCGTGGCTTTGGCGGGATGCTGCTGGTCTGGAAGGGCGTCGTCCTCGGCGGGCTCGTCTGGCTGGCCTGGAACGCCGAGTTGCTCGCGCCGGGGGATCCCGGACGCCTGATCGCGCTTGCGGCGCTGGCGATCGGCGTGCTGATGGTGCTGCGCATGGCGATCATTGTGCTGTTCCTGGCCGGGCAGGATGGCGACAACAGGTTCGGTCCCGATCCGCTGGTGCGTTAACTTCGTTGCTTAGGGCGGCGTTAGCCGGGGTGCGTTAGGTTCACGCGCTCAAACTGGGCAGGGACGGCGCAGATGGCTACCTACGAGAGCGTCCATGGGGACGCGCAACGGCGTGCGATCCACGAGTCATCAAGGCAGTCCGCGCGGCACGATCGTCTTGGCGCGGCAGGCCGCATGATCGGCCGGTTCGTACACGGGCTCGTGGTGGAGACAGGCCGGCTTGTGCGCGTGGCGATGATCGCCGGGGTCGTCGGCGCCTGCGCCGGTTTCGGCCTCGTGATGCTGGGTTACAACGATCCCGTCGTCGGCCTGAAGCACTTCGCCGCCGCGCCGCATTGCGCTTTCGCCGAGCGCCTTGGCGTGGCGCATGCGCGCTACGGACAACCCGGTTACTGGCGCCACCACGACATGGACGGCAACGGCGTCGCCTGCGAGTAGTCGCTCCGGTTATTTCATCGACTTGAACGGATCCTTCGCCTCGCCCTCGACGAAGCCGAGGGAGTCGAAGGTCTTCTTCATGTGCGGCGGCAGCGGCGCGATGGCGCGCACGAGGCCTTTCACCGGGTGCGGGATCTCGATGGCGCGCGCGTGCAGGTGCAGGCGTTCGCTCAGCGCGCCGGGCGTTTCGCGGTCGCACTTGTATTTCGGGTCTCCGAGGATCGCGTGGCCGATGCCGGCCATGTGAAAGCGCAGCTGGTGCGTGCGCCCGGTGATCGGCTTCAGCGCCATCCACGCCGCGCGCGGATAGGCTTCCGAGATCGTCACGTATTCGGTGATCGCAAACAGCGCGTCCTTCTCGCCGTGTTTGGCCTGGCGCACCATCTCGCGGTCGCCGTCGAGCGGGCCCGTCGATTTCTTCAGCCAGCCGCGGATCTCGCCTTCGGCGGGGCGCGGACAGCCAAGCACGACGGCCCAGTAAATCTTCGTCGTCTCGCGGCTCTTGAAGGATTTCGCCATCGCCGCCGCCGCGCGCGGCGTGCGCGCGAGCACGAGGCAGCCGGACGTGTCGCGGTCGAGGCGGTGCACGAGCTTGGGCTTGGCGTCGTATTCGAACTTCAGGCCGTCCATCAGCAGGTCGAGGTGGCGGCCGGTTTTCATGCCGCCCTGCACGGGAAGACCCGCGGGCTTGTTCAGCACGAGCACGTCGTCGTCCTTGAAGATCACGAGGCCGCGCACGAAGGCGATTTCCTCATCGGTGACGGTGACGCGCTCGGCGCGTTCCTTTTCCTCCGGCAGAGGCGGTACGCGCACGCTCTGGCCCGGCCGTACGCGATCGTTTTCCTTCGCGCGCGCGCCATCGACGCGCACCTGTCCGGTGCGGATCATCTTGCCGATCTGGCCCTGCGTCAGATGCGGGAAGTGGCGGCGGAACCAGCGGTCGAGGCGGACTTCGCCTTCCTCCGCCGCGATGGTGATCGTCTCGACGGTCTTCATGCGACGCTCCGCGCAAGGGCATGACCCGCGAACGCGGCGGCGATGCTGAGGGTGACGGAGAGTGCGACGTAGGTCGCGGCTGTCGTCATGTCGCCGCGTTGCAGCAGCCGCACGGTTTCGATGGAGAAGGCCGAAAAGGTGGTGAAGCCGCCGAGCACGCCGACGCCGAGCAGCAGCATGAGCGGGCGGTTGTCGGCGGCGAACGCAAACAGCGCTCCCATGGCCGCGCCGCCGATGACGTTCACCATGAGCGTCGCCCACGGCACGCCCGCGCCGCTCCACGGCGCAAGGAGATTGACGCCAAAACGGCCGCTCGCGCCGAGCGCGCCGCCCAGCGCCACAAGAAGGAATTCACGCATGGGCGTGTCTTAGTTCGCTTTGCCTGCGCCGTCTCCCTCTCTCCCCTTCGCGGAGGACAGGGGGGGCGAAATCACCGACCGGGAGGGCGCAGCGACTGGAGAATCTGGTGCGCGTCGTAGGCGTTTGCATCGGCGGGTTTGGGACCGCGGCCGAAACGCGCCTCGAGTGAGGCGTCCGCCGAACCGCCAGAACCGCCAATCGGGATGCCGACGCTCGTGCCGATGCCGACGGACGTATGGCGCCCGTAGGAGCCGCCGCCGACGCCCACCGACACGCGCGGGCCGGACGGACCGTTCGCCTCGATGTGGCGCTGGTCGACGATGAACCAGTCATAGCCGTTGTTCACCGCAATCTCCGCGGCGCGATAGAGCGCGAAGTTCGACGCAGCCTCCTGGCCCGGCGCGCCGCGATAGCTCACCCGGTAGCGGTCGTTCTCGATGCGCATTTCCGAATAGCCCGCGCCGCCCGGACGGCTGGCGGCGGCGTAAGGCCCCCCCGCCGTGGCGCAGGCGGCGAGAGTTGCGGCGAGGGCCGCAAGGCAAAGCAGGCGTAACGTGCGGTTCATCGGCGTCATCCTCTTTCAATGCGCGTGACGGGTGTATCGCTCGCCGGCAAGGCGAATGCGAGGCCGAGCGCCGCAGCGGCGTCACGGAACGCGGGCGGCGGCGGGATCGTGACGCACAGCGCGCCCCCGGCGGGGTGTGGAATGGTCAGCGCGTGCGCGTGCAGCAGGAGCCGCGGGATCGCCACGCCCGCCAGCGAGAAGAGGCCGCCATACTTGCCGTCGCCGGCGATGGGATGGCCGGCGAACGCGAGGTGCGCGCGGATCTGGTGCATGCGGCCGGTGCGCGGGCGGGCCTCGACGAGGGCTGAGGCGTCGGTCGCGGCGAGCGTGCGATAGGCGGTCTCGGCGGTCCAGGCAGGGCTTTCGCCCGGTCGGGCCGCACGCACGAGATCGACGCCCTTCACCTTCTGCTTCACGAGCGATGTCGCCAGCACGCCTTCGGCCGGTTCCGGCGCCCCGGCGCAGACGATGGCGAGATAGGTCTTTTCCGTCGTCCGGTCCGCGAAGGCCTGGTTGAGCGATGCGATGGCCGACGGCGTGCGGCCGGCGACGATGACCCCGGAGGTCTCACGATCCAGCCGGTGCGCGAGCCGCGGCTGGCGGCCCTTCCGGTCCGTGAACTGCGCGAGCATCTCGTCGAGGGAAATCTCCACCCCCGAGCCGCCCTGCACCGAGAGGCCCGCCGGCTTGTCGAAGACAAGCACCTGCGGATCCTCGTGGATGAGCAAGGCCCGCGGGTCGGCGCTTTCGCGCGGGAAGACGGGCGCCCGGATCGGGCTGTTCGGGACTCGGGGGGGGGGCGGACGGGTGGTCACCCAGGCCTTTTCGCACGAAGCGGCGGCGGCTGTCGCGCCATGCGAAGGTCGCCTCCCAGGCGGCGCCAGTGGACAACTTCCCCGAACGGCAGCCTAATCCGACCCATAATGCGGCCCACAGAGGCTGCGCGGAACGGGAGGACGTCATGCAGGTGGCAGGTCACAACGTGCTGGCGATCATCGCGGCGGCGGTCGCGATGTATCTGATCGAGTACGTCATGTACGGCATGGCGATCCCGCCGGCGACCTACATGGCGCTTTCGCACGTGACCGCCGAGGAAGGCGCGGCGAACGTGTGGAAGATGCCGTTCGGCATCATCGGGCCGCTGATCTGGGCCACGGGGCTCTCGATCGCGCTCGGCTGGAAAGGCGCCAAGGGCGCGCAGGCGGGCGCCATGGTCGGCGTGGTGACGGCGGTCTTCTTCATGTGCGCGGCGCGGTTCTACCAGTGGGGCTACGGGCCCACGGGCCTCGATTTCTACGCCGTCGACGCCGTGCACTTCCTGCTCTGCGGCGCGGTGGGCGGGGCGATCATCGCGGCCTGGCCGGCTTCGAAAAAGGCGGCCTAGTCCGGGCGCCTCGCAAGCGCGGCGCGGCGGTGCTATTGCGCGCGGCGAACTGCGAGGACCCATGCGCATCCTGTGCACCAATGACGACGGCATCCACGCGCCCGGCCTGGCCGTGCTCGAAAAGATCGCGCGCACCTTCACGGACGACGTCTGGGTGGTGGCGCCGGAAAGCGAGCAGTCTGGCGCCTCGCGGGCGCTCACGCTCTCGGAGCCGCTGCGGGTGCGCGAGGCGGGGCCGAAACGCTTCACCGTCACCGGCACGCCGACCGACTGCGTGTTCCTCGGCGTGCACGATCTCATGGCGGACGGGGCGCCTGACTACGTGCTCTCGGGCGTCAACCGCGGCCAGAACATCGCCGAGGACGTCACCATGTCGGGCACCATCGCCGGCGCGATGGCGGGGCTCCAGGTGGGCATCCCCTCGATCGCGCTGTCGCAGGCGCGCGGCTTCCGCGGCTCCGACGAACCGATCCCGTGGGAGACCGCCGAAACATTCGGTCCCGGCATCGTGCGCAAGCTGATCGAGACGGGCTGGCCCGCGGACGTGGTGATGAACGTGAACTTCCCCGACCGCCCGCCCGCGGAGGTGGACCGCGTCGAGGTCACGGTGCAGGGCCGGCGCGATCATCACATCATCTACGCCGACCGCCGGACCGATCTGCGCGGGCAGCCCTACTACTGGTTCGGCTTCAAGGGCACGCTGTCGGACCCGCCTGAAGGCACGGACCTGCGCGCCATCTACGAGGGCCGCATCTCCGTGACGCCGCTGCACATGGACCTCACCCACGCCGAGACGCGCCACGCACTGAAGGGCGTGCTCGGCGGCGCCCCCCCGAAGTGAGCATGCCAAAATGAGCGAGGAGGCAGACTTCGACAAGCTGATGCGGTTCGTCCTCGAACTGCGTCAGGGCGGCGTCACCGACGCGCGCGTGCTCGCGGCAATGGAGCGCACGCCCCGCGCGCATTTCGCGCCGGAACAGTTCAGGGCGTTCGCGATGGAGGATCGCGCGCTGCCGCTGCCGGACGGGGAATCGATGACGAAACCGTCCGTCGTCGCCCGCATGCTCGCCGCGCTCGAACTGCGCGGCGGCGAGACGGTGCTCGAGGTGGGAACGGGCTCCGGCTATCAGGCCGCGGCGCTGGCGACGATCGCGCGGCGGGTGGTTTCGCTTGAGCGGAGGATCGCGCTGGCCGCGGAAGCGCGCGCGCGGATTGGGCAGTTGCGCCTGATGCAAGTCTACGTGCACGCCGCGGATGGCGCCGAAGGCTGGGCGGAAGACGCGCCGTACGATGCGATCGTCGTCAATGCGGCGATCGAGACCCCGTCGCCGTCGGAGATGAAGCAGCTCGCAACCGGCGGCGTGCTCGTGGCGCCGGTGGTCGGCGAGAACGGTCAGCGGCTGATGCAGTTCCGGCAGGGTGCGGATGGACGTTTCACCACGCGCGATCTCGGGCCCGCGCAGTTCGCGCCGATGGCGCGGGGGCTAGTTGGCGATGCGCCAAGCAAGGCCGCGGGCGAGTAGGACCGCCGGCGCCCTCGCCGGCCAAGTGGATCGATTTCAGGTTCCGACGCCCGTTTCAATACCGCATGCCGGCGAGGGCGCCGGCGGTCCTCATCGCGTTCGACGTCAGAATTTGATCTCGGCCCCCAACTCCCCCGCCAACGCCACAATGAACTGCCAGGCGGTGCGCCCGGAGCGCGCGGCGCGCTCCATGGACCATTGCAGCGCGCGGCGGCGCAGCACGTCCGGCGCGATGTCGAGTTTGAACCGCGCGGCGTAGCTCGCGACGATCCGCAGATAGCCGTCCTGGTCGAGCGGGTGGAAGCCGAGCCACAGGCCGAAGCGGTCGGCGAGCGCGAGGCGTTCCTCCGCCGTGTCGGACCAGTGGAGGTCGCTGGCGTCGTTCTCGCGCGCGTCGCGGCTCACGAGATGGCGGCGGTTCGAGGTGGCGTAGACGACGATGTTGGACGCCTGCGCGGCGAGGCCGCCGTCAAGCGCTGGCTTCAGCGCTTTCATGGCCGTCTCGCCGCCCTCGAAGGAGAGGTCGTCGACGAAGAGGATGATCCGGAAGGGGGTGCGCTCGAGGGCGGCCAACAGGGAGGGAATGGCGGCGAAGTCCTCCCGCGGCGCCTCGATCAGCTTCAGGGCGGGCGCCTCGGCGGCGACCGTCGCGTGGACGGCCTTCAGCAGGGCGCTCTTGCCCGCGCCGCGCGATCCCCAGAGGAGCGCGTTGTTGGCGGGGGCCCCGCCGGCGAAGCGGCGGGTGTTGGCCAGAAGGGCCCCCTTCTGGCGTTCCACTTCCAGAATGAGGTCGAGAGGGGGGCTGCGCACGGTGGCGGGGACGAGCCCCCCTGCTCCTGGCCGCCAGACGAACGCCCCGGCGGCGGCGAGGCCCGAAAGGTCCGGCGGCGGCGGGGACAGGCGCTCCAGCGCGTCCGCGATGCGCGAAAGGGACTCGCTGGGTTCATCCATGAGGCGAAAGCCTGACCCGATTGCAATGACAGGGAACGGCCGTATAGTCCGCGCCGCCGCGCCGGACCAGCGTCCGCGCCTGTAGGGTATTCCATGCTCATTTCCGACGCTTTTGCGCAGACCGGCGCGCCCGCCGGGGCTCCGGACGCCACGACCGCGCTGCTGATGCAGCTCTTTCCCTTCGTCCTGATCTTCGTGGTCTTCTACTTTCTCATGATCCGCCCGCAGCAGCGGGCGATGAAGGCGCGCCAGGAGATGATCGCCTCCCTGAAGCGGGGCGATGTCGTCGTCACTTCGGGCGGGCTGATCGGCAAGATCAAGTCGGTGGCCGAGGACGAAGTGCGCGTTGAACTCGCGACCAACGTCGAGGTGCGGGTGATCCGCTCGTCGATCTCGGACGTGCGCACCAAGGGCGAACCCGCCCCCGCCAACGATTCCAAGCCCGCCAAGGCGGAATAGCTCCATGCTCAATGTCGCCCCGTGGCGCATCTGGCTCGTTCTGATCGTCACGATCGGCGGGCTGGTCCTGGCTGCGCCCAACTTCTTCACCGCCCCGATGCGCGCGCAGATCCCGGTCGTGCGCGATCTCAAGCCGATCAATCTCGGTCTCGACCTGCAGGGCGGCTCCTATCTGCAGCTTGAGGTCGATACGGCCGCCTTGCAGAAGCAGCAGCTCGAAACGGTCGTCGACGACATGGCGCGCGTCCTGCGCGCGGCCAAGCCGCGTATTTCCTACACGGGTCGCGGGGTCGCCGGCGACGCCGCGCGCCTGCGGATGGTCGATCCAGCCGATGCGGAACGCGCGATCACGGTCCTGAAGAAGGAGCTCGTGCAGCAGGTCGATGCGGGCGGCCTCGGCCGCACGACGGCCAACATCATTTTCACGCAGACCGCGGACGGCATGGTCGAGGCGCGCTTCTCGGAAGAGGCCAAGGAAGCCGCGACCCGCCGCGCCATCGGCCAGTCCATCGAGGTCATCCGCCGCCGCGTCGATCCGTCTGGCACCAGCGAAACCTCTATCACGCCGCAGGGCGTCGACCGCATCGTCGTTCAGGCGCCGGGCGAGACCGACCCCGAAACGCTGAAGCGTCGCATCGGCCAGACGGCGCGCATGACCTTCCATCTCGTCGATCACAATGTGAGCGCGGAAGACATCATCGCAGGGCGCGTGCCGCCGGGCACGATGCTGATGCCGCAGGATCGGCCCGACGAGCCGTTCGTCGCGGTGAAGACGCGCGCGCTTCTTTCCGGCGACGACCTCGCGAGCGCCAATCCCTCGTTCGACCAGCGCGACGGGCAACCTGTCGTCTCCTTCCGCTTCAATACCCGCGGCGCGCTCATCTTCGGCCAGGCGACGCAGCTGAACGTCGGCAAGCGCTTTGCCGTCGTGCTCGACGGCACGGTGCTGACCGCGCCGAACATCATCGAGCCGATCCTCGGCGGCTCCGGCCAGATCACCGGCAATTTCACGCCCGACAGCGCCAAGGACCTCGCCGATCTCCTGAACGCCGGCGCGCTGCCGGTACCGCTGCGCATCATCGAGCAGCGCAGCGTCACGGCGGAACTCGGTCAGGACGCGATCTCGTCGGGAAGCACGGCGGGCGTGATCGCCGCGCTCGGCGTGCTCGTGTTCATGGTGCTGATGTACGGCCTGTTCGGCGTTTTCGCGTGCGTTGCGCTGATCGTGAACGGGGTGCTGATCCTGGCGTCCATGTCGGCGTTCGGCGCGACGCTTACGTTGCCCGGCATCGCGGGCCTGATCCTGACGCTCGCCGCCGCGGTCGACGCAAACGTCCTGATCTACGAACGCATGCGCGAGGAGGCCGCGGCCGGCCGCGCGCCGGGGCTCGCCATCGAGGCGGGCTTCGGCCGGGCGATGATCACCATCATCGACGCCAACCTGACGACCATTCTCGCGGCGCTGATCCTGTTCCAGTTCGGCGCGGGACCTGTGCGCGGGTTCGCGTGGACGCTGTCGATCGGCGTCATCACGTCGGTGTTCACCGCCGTGCTGATCACGCAGATTCTCATCGCGTGGTGGTTCCGCGCGGCCCGCCCAAAGAAACTCCCGATCTAGGACGCCAGCGCCATGTGGCCTTTCTGCAAGCTCATCCCGGAAAAGACGAACTTCGAGTTCGTGCGCTTCGCCGGTTTCGCGGCGTTCCTGTCGATCGCGGCTGTCACGGCGACGTTCGCCTCGATCCTCTCCGGCGGGTTCACGATGAACCCGGTGGCCGTCTATCAGGCGACGGCCGGCACGCCGCAGGAAAAGATGAACGCGATCTTCGCGAAGAGTTTCAACCTCGGCATCGACTTCAAGGGCGGCAACTCCATAGAGCTGTCGGCCCCGGCGACGATCGATCTCGAAAGGGTGCGCGGCGCCGTTCTCTCGCTGGATCTGGGCGACGTCCAGGTGCAGGGCTTCAGCGACGACAGACACGCCGAGGTCCGGTTCGAGACGCCGACGGGGCGTGAACCCGCCGCGGTGAACACGCAACTGATGCAAAAGCTCGAGACGGTGGTCCCAGGCGTCGCCTTCGAGAACGTGCAGGTCGTCGGGCCGAAGGTGTCCAAGGAACTTTTCACCGGCGGCGTTCTGGCGCTCGGCCTCGCGATCCTTCTAATGTTGATCTACATCTGGTTCCGGTTCGAATGGCAGTTCGGGCTTGGCGCCGTGATGGCGCTTTTCCACGACGTGATCCTGACGCTTGGCATCTTCTCGCTGTTCCGCATCGAGTTCACGCTCACGATCATCGCCGCGCTCCTGACCATCATCGGCTATTCGATGAACGACACCGTCGTCGTGTTCGACCGCCTCCGGGAAAACCTGCGCAAGTACAAGAAAATGCCGCTCTCGGAGGTGATCAACACCTCGACCAACGAGACGCTGTCGCGCACGATCGTCACCGGGATGACGGCGCTCATGGCGTTGACAGGTCTGCTCGTGGTCGGCGGCGAGGCCATGCAGGGCTTCTCCATCGCCATGTTGTTCGGCATCGTGATCGGCACGTACTCGTCGGTCTATGTGGCGGCGCCGGCCATCCTCCTGTGGGGGGTGAACCGGGGATCCATGTCGACCGAGAAGGTTGATCGGAGCGCCAACGCGCTGCCGTAGCGGCCCGATAACGAGAAAATCGCGGAAGCCGTCCGGAGGCCCCGTGACCGCGCGTGCGAACCGGATTATAGCCTAGCGAAACGCTAAGGTATTCTGGAGCAAACGCGATGGCGAACTTTCTCGGCAATGTCCGTTACGTGGCGTGGACGGGCCTCACCCTCGCGCTGATTTTCCTCTTCACCTATGCGGTGGTCGGCCAGGGCCGCGGCCTCACCGACTACAACGTCATCCAGGCCTTCCTGCGCTGGAGCCACGTGCTCGTCGGCATCATGTGGATCGGCCACCTCTACTATTTCAACTTCACGCAGATCCCCAACGTACCGAAGATCCCGGAAGAGCACCGTGGTCCGGCGATCTCCAAGGTCATCGCACCGGCCGCGCTCTACTGGTTCCGTCACGGCGCGTCGTTGACCCTCGTTACCGGCGTGCTGCTCGCGTGGAACCAGGGCTACCTGCTGCAGGCGTACACGCTTGGCCTCTCGGAAGGTTTCGCCACGCCGAAGCACATCTTCATCGGCGTCGGCATGTGGCTGGCGACGATCATGTTCATCAACGTGTGGTTCATCATCTGGCCGAACCAGCAGCGCGCGATGAACTTCGATGACCGCTACCCCGACCTCGCGAAGGAGGCCCGCGCCGGCCACGCCCGGACTGCGATGCTGTTTTCG
>CAZGYQ010000086.1:0-14990 GCA_964530695.1 uncultured Caulobacteraceae bacterium | reverse complement strand
CACTGTCACCCATCTATCCGGGCAATTCCGTCACCACCCTATCCGGGCTGGACACGCTCAACCCTCCCCCGCCGGCGGGGGAGGGTTGACGGCGGTACTCGCTTTCGCCTGTCCGGTTCGTTAGGATGCGGAGATATCAGCGGGGAGCTGTCCATGAATCGCGTTGCCTGTCTGGCGCTGGCCGCCGTGGGAATGACTGCCAGCGGCGTCGCCCACGCTGGCGCCGCGGAGGAGGTCAAGGTCGGCGTCATTGCGCACAACGCCTGCATCTTCAACGACTGCAAGAACGCCGACAAGGAAGACGGCCCGATTGTCGACATCCAGGTGAACTTCACGTCGCCGGACTTTCTCAACTGGGCCTTCAGCCCGCGTCCCTATCTCGCCATTGCGCCAAACCTCTCGGGCGATACCAGCTTCGCCGCCGCCGGCCTCGAATGGCGGTGGGAATTCGCGGAAGGCTGGGCGCTGACGCCGGGCGTCGGCTACGCGGTGCACGACGGTGAGGTTTCGAACGCCTTCCCGAACGGCGATCCACGCGCGACGCAGTTCGCCGCCGATCATGTTCTCTACGGCTCGCGCGATCTCTTCCGCACCACGGTCGGCCTGCAGCGCGCGTTCGGCGATCGCTGGGCCGGCGAAGTCACCTACCTCCACTACAGCCACGGGCAGATTCTCGGGGACGGCCGCAACCAGGGCACGGACCAGGCGGGCGTGCGCATCGGCTACCGCTTCGGCGACTGACGCCTCACTCCGCTGCGGTCTCCACCTCGCGGCCCGCCATGGCGATGGCGTCATCGAATGTCGTCGCTTCCCGCAGATGGACGTGTTCGAACACGCCCATCTGCGCCAGCACCGCACGCACGCGCGGATGCATCTCCGCGACGATCACCTGCGTGCCGTGACCGGCGCAACGTTTGAGGAAGCGCTCCAGCGCGCCGACGCCGGACACATCCGCCATCGGCACGTCCTTCATGCGCAGGATGAACGCGCGCGGCGGCGGGAAGGCGGCTTCGAATGCATCGTTCAGCCGGCTCGCCGCGCCGAAGAACAGCGGACCGCGCAGGGTGAAGAGCTCGGTTCCGTGCGGCAGGTGCGCGCGCGCGTCGCCGCCGCTGCGTGGGCGCGAGAAGTCGTCGACGTCTCGCTCCAGCAGCGAAACGCCTTTTTCCAGCGCGGTCGCTTCCGCCATCCGGTGCATGAAGATCACCGCGCCCAGCACGATGCCCACCTCGATGGCGACGGTGAGATCGACGAGCACGGTGAGCAGGAACGTCGCCAGCAGCACGACGCGGTCGCCGACGGGCCCGCCCATGAGCTGCTTGAAGCGCTCCTGCTCACTCATGTTCCACGCCACGACGACAAGCACCGCGGCAAGGCACGCGAGCGGAATGTGTGCGGTGAGCTGTCCGAGACCGACCATGAACGCCAGCACGAACGCCGCGTGCAGCATGCCGGAAACGGGGGAGTAGGCGCCGGCGCGGATGTTGGTGGCGGTGCGCGCGATGGCGCCGGTGGCGGAGATGCCGCCGAAGAGTCCGGAGGCGATGTTGGCGATCCCCTGCGCCACCAGTTCGCAGTTCGAGCGGTGCCGCCGCCCGGTCATGCCGTCGGCGACCATGGCCGAAAGCAGGCTTTCCACCCCCGCGAGGAACGCGATGGTAAGCGCCGGCGACACGAGTTCGCGAACGCGCTCCCACGTGACGGCGGGAAAATGCGGCGTCGGCAGCGTGGAAGGGACCTCGCCGAAGCGCGAGCCGATGGTTTCGACCGGCAGCTTCAGCAACGCCACGAGCACCGCGCCGCCCACGACGGCGACAAGAAATCCGGGAACTTTCGGCGCGAATTTGCGCAGCGCCAGAATGACCGCGAGCGCACCGCCGGCGACCGCGACGGCGGCGATGGAAACAGTGTCGCGCGCGGCCCAGAAGGCGCCCATCTTGGCGATGAACTCCGCCGGCGGCGCGTTCATTTGCAACCCGAAGAGATCACGCAGCTGGCTGGTGAAGATGATCACCGCGATGCCGGCGGTGAACCCCGTGACGACGGGCTCGGGGATGTACTTGATCCATGTGCCGAAGCGCAGGAGCCCCGCGCCGATCAGCAGCACGCCGGCCATCAGCGTCGCCAGCGCCAGGCCGTCGTAGCCGTATTTCGCGATCACGCCGTAGACGACGACGATGAACGCCCCGGTTGGTCCGCCGATCTGGTAGCGCGAACCGCCGAGCGCCGAGATGAGAAAGCCCGCGACGATGGCGGTGATCAGGCCCTTGTCCGGCGTGACGCCTGAAGCAATCGCGATGGCCATCGCCAGCGGCATGGCGACGACGGCGACCGTCAACCCGGCGATGGCGTCGGCGCGGAAGTTGGCGAGGCGATAGCCCTCGCTGGCGATCACGGTGACGATCTTGGGGATGAAGATGCGCCAGTTGCTGTCGGTCGTGCCGCGATCGGTCGGGTTGGGCGCGGTCATGCCGGGCGTCCTGTGGGGTGGCCGGGGGGCGGGGTCATGGGTTCGCGCAGGCGCACGCCGCGCCCGCCGCCCTGGCTCGCGGCGTTGTCGCTGATGAGCTCCACGCCCGCGTATTCAAGCGCGGCGATCACCTTGGTGAGCGTGTCGACGACCCCCCGGACGTAGCCGTCGCTGGCCTCCATCCGCTGGATGGTCGGCAGGGAGACCCCGGAAAGATCGGCGAGCGTGCGCTGGTCGATCCCGAGGAGCGCGCGCGCGGCGCGCAACTGTGCGGGCGTAAGCATCAATTGTGATGTATCATGCGTCATCTCGGCGCGACAAGTCCGTGTACGTCCTGTCGCCTTGGCATCCGCGGCGCGGCGGGGCATGTGAGGGCGTCTCACCAAGGAGTCCGCATGTCATCCGTCGTCGTGGTCGGCGCCCAGTGGGGCGACGAGGGCAAGGGCAAGATCGTCGACTGGCTCTGCCATCGCGCGGACGTCGTTGTGCGCTTCCAGGGCGGCCACAATGCGGGCCACACCCTCGTGGTCGGCAACCAGACCTACAAGCTCGCGCTGCTGCCGTCGGGGCTCGTGCAGGGCAAGCTCTCGGTCATCGGCAACGGGGTCGTTGTCGATCCGTGGCATCTGGTGGGCGAGATCGAGAAGCTGCGCGCGCAGGGCGTCGAGATCGGACCTGACAAACTCGTGCTCGCCGACAATGCGTGTCTCATCCTGCCGCTGCACCGCGATCTCGACGTGGCGCGCGAGGCCGCCGCGGGCGCCGCACGCATCGGCACGACGGGGCGCGGCATCGGGCCTGCGTACGAGGACAAGGTCGGCCGTCGCGCGGTCCGCGTGGCGGATCTGTCGGACGAAGCGACGCTCGAATGGAAGATCAGCCGTCTGCTCACGCACCACAACTCGCTGCGCCGCGGACTTGAATTGCCGGAGGTGGATGCGACGGCGCTGAAGCGCGAGCTGCTCGAAGTGGCGCCGAAAGTGCTGCCCTACGCGCAGGTCGCGTGGCGCGTGCTGGAGCAGCAGCGCAGGGATTCCAAGAAGATATTGTTCGAGGGCGCGCAGGGCATGCTGCTCGACGTCGATCACGGCACCTATCCGTTCGTCACCTCGTCGAATGTGGTGGCGGGGCAGGCGGCGGCGGGCTCGGGCCTCGGGCCGAACGCGATCAACTACGTGCTCGGTCTCGTGAAGGCCTACACGACGCGCGTGGGCGAAGGGCCGTTCCCCACGGAACTGTTCGACGACGTGGGCAAAAAGCTCGGCGATGTCGGGAAGGAAGTGGGTGTGAACACGGGCCGCGCGCGGCGCTGCGGCTGGTTCGACGCGGTGCTCGTGCGCCAGTCCGTCGCGCTCTCGGGCATCGACGGCGTGGCGCTGACGAAACTCGACGTGCTCGACGGTTTTCCCGAGATCAAGCTGTGCATCGGCTACAGGCTGGGAGATCGCGAACTCGACTATCTGCCCTCCGGCGTGAAGGAACAGGCCGCCGTCGTGCCCGTCTATGAAACGATGCCCGGCTGGACCGAATCCACCCACGGCGTGCGCACCTCGCGCGATCTGCCCGCCAACGCGATCAAGTACATCCGCCGCATCGAGGAACTCATCTCCTGCCCCGCGGCGCTCGTGTCGACGAGCCCGGAGCGGGATGATGTGATTTTGATGCGGGATCCGTTCAGGGGGTAGGGGGAGCAGCGAGAGCTTCGTGACGTCACTCTCTGTCATTCCGGACGCGACGAAGTCGCGATCCGGAACCCAGGAATACAAGCGAAACATCTCGTCAAGTCCCCTGGGTTCCGGCTCTCCGCTTCGCTTCGGCCGGAATGACAGTTTACTGCGCGTAGGCGCGCTCCAGCGCGATCAAATCGAAGTTCGCTTCAATGGAGAGGCGCATGGCCCCATCGGAGAGAGGCATCGCCACCCCCGCATCCCATGCTATCCTCACCCCACAGGCCTCGAGGGAGAATCACGATGAGCATGGTGGAACCCGGCGGCGCGCCCGGAGCGGCGGCGAACATCATCGGCCGCGCACAGGGGCTGATCCTTCAGCCGACCGCGGAGTGGACCAAGATCGAGCAGGAGCCCGCCACCGTGCAGGGCATCTACACGGGCTGGCTCATCCCGCTCGCGCTCATCCCGGCCATTGCGATGGTGGTGGGCATGTCGGTGTTCGGCGTCGGCATACCGGGGCTGGCGACATTCAAGCTTCCGCTGCTCGATGCGGTGGTGCGTGCGGTCGTGCAGTTCGCGATGATCCTCGGCATGACCTACGTGATGGGCCTCGTGATCGATGCGCTGGCGACGAACTTCGGCGCCCAGAAAAACGCGCTCAACGCCTTCAAGGTCGCGGCGTATTCGGCGGTGGCGGGGCTGCTGGCGAGCGCGTTCCAGATCATCCCCGCGCTCGGCATTCTTGGGCTGCTGGGGCTCTACGGCATCTACATCCTGCACCGCGGGCTGCCGGTGATGATGAAGGCGCCGGCGGACAAGGCGACGGGCTACACGGTGACGGTCGTGGTTGTGATGATCGTGCTGTGGATCATCGCGGCGGTGATCGTGAACGCCGTCATGCCGATGCATCGCGGAAACATGTTCAGCCGCATGCAGATGCCGGGCGCGACGCAATCGACCACGGACGGCGGCTCGGTCACCATCAACGGCACGACGGTGGACCTCGGCGCGCTGGAAAAGGCGGCGAAGCAGATCGAGGAATCGACAGCGGACGGAAACATCAACATCACCACGAACGCCAATCCGGTGGACGTGGAAAAGATCAAGGCGCTGCTGCCGGAGCGCATGGGCGCCTATGCGCGCACGGAAATCTCGACCGGCGGCGCGGCCGGCATGGGCGGCGCCAACGCCACCTACGAAAACGGCGACAAGCGGCTTGAAGTGTCGGTCGTCGACATGGGCGGCATGGGCGCGCTCGGCGGCCTCGCGGGCGCCTTCGGCGCCAACAGCACGACCGAGAACGCCGACGGCTACGAACGCGTGCAGACCGTCGACGGTCGCATGACGATGGAAAAGCTCTCCCGGTCGAACAACACCGCAAGCTACGGCGTGATGGTCGCCAACCGCTTCATGCTGTCCGTGGACGGCACGAATGTGAGCCCGCAGGAGGTCAAGGACGCGGCGAACACCGTCGGCGTCTCCCGGCTCGAAGCGCTCGCGAAGAACTAGCCGGTGCCGCGCACGCTGCGGCTGCTGCTGCTGGTCACGGACTGGGGGTTCATCCTCTACTGGTCCGTGACCGCGCTCGCGGCGGCGCACGTGATCGCGCTGCCGGCGGAGTGGATGTTCCGCAACCACGAAGACCCGACGATGGTGGCGTGGAACTGGTCCTTCCTGCCGCTCGATCTCGCGGCGTCGGCGCTGGGCCTGCTCGCCGTGCGGTCACGCGGGGCGTGGAAGGGGCTCGCGGCCGTGTCGCTGGCGCTGACGAGCTGTGCGGGGCTGATGGCGGTGAGCTTCTGGGCGGTGTCGGGGGACTTCGATCTTTCCTGGTGGGCGCCCAACCTCTTCCTCATGGCGTGGCCGTGGATCTTCCTGCCGGGAGTGATGCGCGGTTAGGGCGACCGGCCCGACTTTGCTAAGCTCGCGGCGAAGGGAATCACCATGACTGACGCGGGCCCCCAAACGGACCCCCAAACGGACTCGCTGGCGGGGCCGCTCGCCCATCCGACAGTCGCGGCGCTGTGGGCGCGCGTGCGCGGCCTGCTGCTCGCGCCGGGCGACGAATGGCGCATCATCGAGGACGAACGCCCGACGCTGAAGCAGCTCTTCGTGTACTGGGTCGGGCCGCTGACGCTGTTCTTCTTCCTCGCGCCGATGCTCGGCTCGATGGCGTTTCCGGTGCGCGTGAACGGCGTGGCCGCTTCGCCGTCGGCGGTGATGGCGATCTACACGGTGATTGTCGGCTCCGCGCTGATGCTCGCCGGCGTGTGGGCGATGGCGTGGATCATCGACTGGCTGGCGCCGACGTTCGGCGGCCGGCGCGATTTCGACCAGGCGATGAAGCTCGCGGCGTATTCCGGCACGGCGCTCTGGCTGTCGGGCGTCTTCGGGTTGATCCCGGCGATCGTCATTCTCGGCGCCGTCGGCGTCGTGTCGTTCTACACGCTCTATCGCGGCCTGCCAGTGCTGATGAAGGCCGACGCCGACAAGGTGCTGGCGTATGCGGCCTCCATCGTCGCGGCGTGTGCGGTGCTGGGCGTGGTGCTGATGACGCTGTCGGGCTGCTTTGCGCTGATGGGGCGTCCGCCGGCCGCGGCGACGAAGGCCGCGCCCGCGGCGCAGGTGGCGGTCACGGCCGCCCCCAAAGCGGCCGTCGATCCCGACGCGGCGATCGACATGGACAAGTTCCGCCGCCTGATGCCGGAAGCGATCCCCGGCGGATGGGTGCGCGCCGGGCTTCGCGCCAACAACGGCGGCACGCAGGGCTTCACCGGTCGCACGCTCGAGGGCGTCTACGAACGCGGCGGCCAGCAGCTCATCGTGCGCCTCATCGACCTCGGCCCCGCGGGCGGGGCGAAGATGGTCGCCGACGCCCAGGCGCTCAGGCCCGCGCGTCAGGACGCCGAAGGCTACGTGTCCTACGCCATGACCCGCGACGGCTTCACCGTTGCGGAGCTTGACCGCAAGACCGGGACGGCCCGCCGCCTCACCATCGTGCGCGACCGGGTGGTCGTGGCGGTGGAGGGGACGGGCGGGGTGAGCATGGATGAATTGACGGGCGCCGGGGGACTGGTGGACATGGAACGCGTGGATCAGGTCGCGCGCGGCCTCTGAGGGATACCGCCATGCCGCTGCTGAACAACCCCAACGCCTTCGCCGACTATCCGCTCGACAAGGCGGGCTTCCGCAGGCGCGACGCGCAGTGGCTGGCCGACGCGCTGCAACACGAAGCCTCGCAGATGGCGCTGATGCGCAACCTGCAGCCGTTCTGCAACGACGAGGGAGCCGTGTGGTTCGCGGGCGCCGCGCGCGACGCGCTGTGCGGGCCCGAGGCGCTGACGATCTTTCTCGGCGTCGATGCAGAGGGCCGCCCGCACTTCGCCGCCGAAATGAAGCGCGATCCCGCGGACTCCGTGATCGCCGACATGGGCGCCTTCGAGGACATGCGCGCCGCCGCGGCGCGGCTGCCGGACCGCGAGGTCGCCATGCTCGGCTGCGCGAAGACGCTGCTCGAATGGCACGCGCGGCACATGTTCTGCGCCAACTGCGGCGCGCCCAGCGTCATCGTCGACGGCGGCTGGAAGCGCGAATGCCCGGCGTGCAAGGCTGAGCATTTCCCGCGCGTCGATCCCGTGGTGATCATGCTGCCGGTGCTGGGGGATCGCTGCTGCGTCGGCCGGCAGGCGCGCTTTCCGCGCGGCATGTTCTCGGCGCTCGCGGGCTTCGTGGAGCCGGGCGAGAGCCTCGAGGAGGCGTGCGCGCGCGAGGTGTTTGAAGAGGTCGGCCTGGTGGCCACCGCCGTGCGCTATCACTCGACGCAGCCCTGGCCGTTTCCGCATTCGCTGATGATCGGCCTGTTCGCGGACGTCGCTGACGGCCCGTTGACGCTCGATCCCGAAGAGATCGACGAAGCGATCTGGCTCACCCGCGAGGAGGCGCGCGGCGCGTTGACGGGCGGCGTGACGCTGGCGGACGGCCGCCGCATCTTCGTGCCGCCGCCGATGGCGATCGCGCACCAACTCGTGAAGGCATGGGTTGGATCCGGCGGCTGAGCGATTGGCGCAGCAAGGATTTCTTTGCATCGGCCACTGTCGTAATCGAGGCGATGGCCGAACCGTGTCCCAAGTTCGTGCGTGCGGTCATCGCGGCGGTGGAGCGCTTCGCCGCGCTCAATGCGATCGGCGAGAAACCCGACGACGTCTAGAGCCCCGACCCGATGGAATCGGATCGGGGCTCCAGGTTGTTGATCGGTCGCATTTTCCTTCGACGAACCGGGATCGGCTTCGTCGGAAAATGCTTCAGCGCGCGAGCACGCCCGGCCAGTTGGCGTTCGCGCGGGTGATGAAGCCGGGGATGTCGCGGTTCCAGCGCGTCTGCACGGCCCGGTCGTAGTTCAGGTAGAGCTTGCCATCGACCACGCGCCAGAATTGCGGGCGTCCGGGCGCGAGCTTGTTCTCCGCCAGCGCCCACGCGCAGTAGCCGCCGTATTGCGGCAGAAAGGCCGTCGGGTTGGCGACGAAGCGCGCGCGGTTGGCGGCGTTGGCGAAGTGATAGGTCGCGCCGGCGTGCGTGGCGGCGAACTGCGCATTGCCGCGCACGGGCGTTCCCGCGAAGAATGAGGTGAGGTCGTAGCCGCCGACAGCGGCCTGCTGGAACGGCTCGACATAGACGGCGGGCTTGGCCGCGGCGTGTGCGGCGCCGCTGAAGACGATCGTGGCGCCCATGCCGATGATTGCGAGGCCGAGCGAGAGCGTGAGCATGCGGATGCATTTGAGCAGAAACATTGGAGGTCTCCTTGCGTGTGATGTGTGTGTCAGGCTGCGAAAGGCTTGCGCATCTCGACAGCCGTGCCTGCGCCGACAGGGCCGGGCGCGAAGGCGCGCTTCAGATCGCCCAGCAGCGCGAAGAGTTCGTCGCGGCGGATGATCAGGAGCGTTCCGGTGAGAACCCACAGCGTGCAGGCCGCCGCAAAGAGGCCGCCGCCGTCGTTGTTGGGATCGATGCCGAGCGGCGTCCACAGGTGGAAATTCACCGCGCCGCTCATGACCGCAAAGCCGACGAGCGCGCCGAGCACGTGCAGGCGCTTCAGGCCGGGGATGAGGCCGATCAGCAGCAGCGACGACGCGACAAGCTCCGCCGAGCCGATCACGTACTGGCTGAAGAGCCCCGTGTGCGAAAAGAGACCAGCGAGGCCGAGCGACCCCGCCCAGCCGTCGAGCCGGCCGAAGATCTCCTGCGTCTCGGGCGCGTCGGTGAACTTGTAGCGCAGGCTGTCGAGAAAGACGGCGGAGCCGAAGAGGGACACGCCGAAAGGGAACCAGCGGGCGAGGAATTTGAGCATGGTGCGAACTCCAGTGACGGGGAGTTCGCGGGGAGGGGCGGGGTGGTTACGCAACTATTCTTCAAAGCATCACGCGGCGGTAACGCGCGTTTCTAATGTGTATCACCTAATTTCAGGTGTCACCTTGAGCGGATTCGCAATTGGAAGAGATTTTCTCGGTGTCGCCATTGCCTCAAGCGATACATGGTGTCTTCTTGCTACCTGAGGGATTAGGGGCGTTGCTGTGAGCGATGACGGCCCTGTGGGGCGAAACATTGGCGTGGCCGCCGGGGTGGTGTCGCTCGTCAGTACGACCATCACACTTTTCGCAGGCCCTATCCGGGAAGCGCTATCCATAGGCACGCCTTTGCTTGCGGCGGCGGCGGCCGTAGCGTGCGCCATTCTCATCGTCGCGATTTGCATCGTGGCCAAGAGACAGAACACTGCGGCCTCCCTAGCCTTAGCTCTCCTGGTTGTCTTCGTTTGTGCTGCGGCATTCGTCGCGCAGTTGGACCCGGTGGCGCAGCTTGTCGGATATCCAATGGAGGACCCATTCGACTTTCCATCGGAGCGCCCTGTCGAAAACCCTTATTAGAGATACGGCGGCAAGTAACGCGCGCCCTATTGCGCGGGCAAAATCTCGCCCAACTGAATAACCTTCCAGTGGTTGCTGCGGCGCCGATCGGA
The DNA here is from genome assembly GCA_964530695.1 of uncultured Caulobacteraceae bacterium. Taxonomy (GTDB): domain Bacteria; phylum Pseudomonadota; class Alphaproteobacteria; order Caulobacterales; family Aquidulcibacteraceae; genus VFBF01. The sequence goes on along the minus strand of CAZGYQ010000086.1, from coordinate 4,840 downwards.
AATGTCAACGCCGCGGTTTCCAGATTCTGCGGGCACGAAGAACTCTGAGGCAAATACCCTTCCTTCTGCCTCGACACGAAGAGTGCCATGCACTCCACCTGGTGAGTTCCCACTGTAGAAATTGATCGCCGCCTGGATCGCGCGAATGTCTGACGCTTGTTGTAGCTCGACATATTCGTACCCGTTGATCGGCGCGGGGACGACATCCCGGGGAGCAAAGTCCTTCCAGAACGCGCCGACTGTCGTACGCCGACGCGCCCACGACAACTCGTCCGTGAGGTTTCGGGGGTCAGCGGAAACATAGAGGTCCATGTCACAGTCCTGACATTCCCAGGCTATGCCCACCCGCGCATTGCCGGCCCGGTTCTTGAGCGGCGACACTTGATCGTACTCTTGGCGCACCGTGCGCGTATCCGTGAAGAGCAAATCGCGAATTATCTTTTCGGGGTTCGTCCGCTGGATTGAAATCATGATCGGACGGGCATCTGACAGATCCAGCGGCGCAGCCGTGCGATAGCTGGAGCGCCCCTGAGACGCCTCCCCAAAGACCAAATTCAGGTTCGAGTCGTAGGCTCCGAGCTGTCCGCCCATAGAGGCGATGTACTTCGCCCAAAACTCATTCACCTTTGTGCGATGTGTGCGTTGATCGTGCGACGCCGCGGTGGCCGGCTCTGGCGTCATGGTCGCCCAATGCACCTGCAGGTTTCTTAGGCTCGTTTCCCTTCCCGCTGTCGAGAAGATGCTTGCCTCGCGAGGAACAGTGATGTGTACGTCGTTAGGGAAAAAGCCATCCTTGAAACTGTATTCCGGCAATCCCTCCATGTCATAGATAGGCTCACCAACGAGGATGATGGCTGACTTCCGCTTGTCCGGAATCAAGAACTGACCGACCCGTTCGAGAAAGGCGACCGTATCAATGCCGTTTGGCGGGACCTTGTTGGCTGTCGGGGCCGGCTCGAGCATGAACGCGCGCAACGCTGCGCCTTGCTCGCGCAGAAGCGCCACGCGCGGCCTGGATGGTTCCCGCCCGCCCGGCGGCGCGCGATAACCTGCGACGTTGGGGACATCTCCTCGGGTAACTTCGCGTGTTCCCCAAGCATCGTAAATGACAAAAGTGCTGCCGATCGGCATGTCACGAACGAGGAACATCACGACGGTCTTGAAGGCTTCCTCGCGCCGCCCGCGCTCGTAGTTTGGCGATAGCCCTATGATGTAGTGCTGCTGCAAGCCTACGTCTTGATGGGAAGGGCGGTTGAGTATCCAGACGCCGAGCGCCGTGCCAATTGCAGCGACTGCAAGGGCCGCAAACAAGAACCAGTTACGCATTCCGGCCACCCTCATCCTTCGCTAGCCAAGAGTGAGCTTCAGCCATCGCCCGTTGGCAGTAAACTTCCAGCCCGTTGTCTAGCCGGATCGCAGTGGCGGCGAGGCGCTGGCGCTCGCTCGCGCATCGTTCTTCAAGGTCGTTCAACTCTGCCTCAAGGGTGGCCAAAGAACTTTGAGCAGATTGAATCTGTTGCTCGAAATTCTTGTGTGTCGGATTGGCGGCCTGACCGACAATTCGCCACTGCGCGCCCTGATGGTCGTCAACGATACGGGCCGCTTGGCTGATTATGATGAACGATGCCGTCAATTCGGCGAATATTTGCGCGCCTGTGTTGACCGCCCGCACAGCACTGTGATCGGCGCCAACCGCCCCCGCCCCCCCAAAAGTCAAATCCAGTGGGGCGGCTTGATTGGCCATCAATAGCGTGACCAGCCACACCAGACCGGCCAGACCAGTGAGCACAAGGGCGGTATAAAAATAGGGGCGGCGCACCTTTTCCGGCAAGAAACGATACCCGATTTCCAAGACTATCGGGAATGCCAAGGGGAGTGCGGAGACAAGGTAGGCTCGCCACTCGTTAGGCGGCAGAAACTGCGCCTGCTCAGAGTTGATCAGGTAACCCGCGATGACATTGATGCTGATTGTCCAGAGAATCAGAGTGGCTAGGACGCACGCAGCGACGAGCAGATAGGAAAGGGGCGTCCAAGGGCGCTCAGGCACCTGCTCGGAGACGTCCACGTGCGTCTCGACCAGTTTGATGCGCTCGCGAATCTCCGCGAGATCCTTACGCGCGGTCTCTACGTCCTGGGCCTTTTGTTCTCGTTGCCGCTGCATGAGCGACTGGAGCTCCTGGATTTGAGCTCTCGCCGTCGCGTGAAACTTCTTGTAGATCGCCGCGTGCAGCTCGTGCACGCGCTTCAGTGATTGTTCGACACCGCTTGCGTCCTTACCACGACTGAGCCCGCGCATGAAATGCCCGATGCTCGTGGTGTCGATTGGCGGTTCGGAAAAATCTACGCCGTTGGCATCCATAATTACCCCCTCGTTATTTTTTATGGGGGGAAGAGAAGTTCGTCAAATATAACAGTTCGGTGGCGGTCGGCCGGATCGTAGTTTGGTTCCACCGGTGGGTGGCTGGTGAAGTACTGCCCAAGCTACGGAGCGGCCGCTGCGGGGAGAGGATCGTGTCTTTGGAGCCCCCGCTTTCGGAAGGCGGACGCACACTTGTGCGGCGGCGCGCGGTGACAAACCTCGAAAGTAGGTGCCAGCCGCTATCCATCACCATCTGAGCAATCTCGCCCCCACCACAGCCCCGATCACCGCGCAGAGCGCGATCGACACGGCGTACCAGGTCGTCACGAAGGCCACTGAATCCACCGGGCAGTACATCGCGTAGACCATCGCGCCGATGCCGCCGGAGACCGCGCCGAGGGCCGCCCCCGTCATCGTCAGCCGCGTGGGCGCGAGATCGCGCACGAGCCAGCCGAGCAGTGCGGCTGTCGGCGCCGCCAGCAGGGGAATGATCACGACGCACCACGGAAACTGTCCGCCCATCCACGCCGCAAAGCGCGTTGACGGATCGCCGCCCATCAGCGCAATGGCGGTGACGACCGCACACAACGCCGCGAATCCGAAGATCGCCGCGACCCGCCAGCCGAGCCCGCGCCCCGGTCGCGAAAGTCTCATCAACAACGGCAGCGACACGCCCGCCGCCATCGCCGCGAACCCCGCCTTCATCATCACCGTCATGCGCGCCGCGCCGATGTCGGGACGCATGCCGAAGAAGGTCAACAGGAGCCCGACGCCGAGCAAAAGGCCGATGACAAGCGCAAAAACGAGGCGCGGCCACGCCTTGCGCTTCGCGGTCGCGTCCTCGCCGCGGGCGAGCGCCTCGATGAGATCTTCGGTCTTCATGCGTTTGTCCCGGCCATCAGGCGCATCAGGGTTTTCATTCCGCGGTGGGTGGAGATCTTGACGTCGGATTCGGTGAGCCCGGTCTGCGCGGCTGCGTCCTTCACGCTCACGCCTTCGAGCTTCACCAGCCGGATGGAGTCGCGCTGCTTCTTCGGCAGCATCGCGAGCAGGCGCGCCACGTCGCGTTTCGCATCGACCGCCTCGTCCTCGGCGGCGGTGAAGAGTTCTGTCGCGTCCTCCACCGGGATGTGCTCGCCGCGCCGGCCGCGCCTGCGCCAGTGGTCGATCATGCGGTAGCGCGCGATGGCGTAGATCCACGCGGTGACGGGGTAGGACGGGTCGTAACTGTCGCGGCGCGTGTGGATGGCGATGAGCGTTTCCTGCAGCAGGTCCTCGGCGTCCTCGGGCGCGCCGCGCATGCGGGCGCGGAAGAAGGCGCGCAGCGCGCTGCTCACGGCGGTGAGGAACGCCCGGTGCGCGCCCGCGTCGCCGTCCAGGCCGCGCAGCATCAGCGCCTTCAGTTCCGGTTCCGCTTCGATCAAACGCCGCTCCCGTGGAAGTAATACGTCGATGCGCCCTGTCCGGTTACGGCATCCGCTTGCGGAAGGGGTCGGCCCTGTAGACGCCCAGCACCTTCAGCTCGGAGGAAAAGAACTGCAACTCCTCCAGCGCGAGCCGGACGTTGCGGTCGCGTGGGTGGCCGTCGATGTCGGCGTAGAACTGCGTGGCGGTGAAACTGCCGCCGATCTGGTAGCTCTCGAGTTTGGTCATGTTCACGCCGTTGGTCGCGAAGCCGCCCATGGCCTTGTAGAGCGCCGCCGGCACGTTGCGCACGCGGAAGACGAAGCTTGTGATGCACGGACCTTCCTCGGGCTCGGCGTCGTCGGGCTTCGGCGCAAGCACGATGAAGCGCGTTGTATTGTGCTGCGCGTCGGCCACGTCGGCCTTGAGGATCTCAAGGCCATAGACCTCCGCGGCGAGCGTGGAGGCGAGTGCCGCGTCTTCGAGGCTGCCAAGCTCGGCGATCTCGCGCGCGGCGCCGGCGGTGTCGGCGCTCTTCACGGGGCTGAGCCCCATCGCGCGCAGTGTCCTGCGGCACTGGCCCAGCGCCTGCGGATGCGAATGCACGCGCTTGAGCGTCTGCAACGTCGCACCCTTCGGCGCCATCAGCTGGTGGCGGATCGGGATGAAGCGCTCGCCGATGATGTAGAGATCGCTCTCCGGCAGCAGGTGGTGGACGTCGGCCACCCGCCCCGCGAGCGAGTTCTCGATCGGGATCATGGCCAGCGCGGCCTGGCCCTCGCTCACCGCCGCGAAGGCGTCCTCGAAGGAGGCGCACGGCAGCGGGGCCATCTCCGGATAGGCCGCCGCGCAGGCGATGTGGGAGTTGGCGCCGAGTTCGCCCTGGAAGGAGATGCTTTGCTTGGTCATGGCGGTGCGTGCGTAGAGGATTTCAGGACTGCGCGCCAACCCTTGCCCGCTTGCGGGAGTGGGGGGCCGCGAAGCGGCCGGGTGAGGGGCGGCGGTGCAGAACGAGTCTCGTCCTGAGAGACCGGGCCCTCACCCTGCTTTCGCTTCGCTCAAGCTGTCCCTCTCCCG
>CAZGYQ010000085.1:0-15268 GCA_964530695.1 uncultured Caulobacteraceae bacterium | reverse complement strand
GCGTGATCACCGTCGAGGACGGCAAGTCGCTCGACAGCGAACTCGAAGTCGTCGAAGGCATGCAGTTCGACCGCGGCTACCTGTCGCCGTACTTCATCACCAACGCCGACAAGATGGAAGCGACCCTTGAAGAGCCCTACATCCTGCTCTTCGAAAAGAAGCTCTCCTCGCTGCAGCCGATGCTGCCGATCCTCGAAGCGGTCGTGCAGAACGCCAAGCCCCTGCTGATCATCGCCGAAGACGTCGAAGGCGAAGCGCTTGCGACCCTCGTGGTCAACAAGCTGCGCGGCGGCCTGAAGATCGCCGCCGTGAAGGCGCCGGGCTTCGGCGATCGTCGCAAGGCGATGCTGGAAGATCTCGCCATCCTCACGGGTGGCCAGGTCATCAGCGAAGACCTCGGCATCAAGCTTGAGAACGTCACGCTCGGCATGCTCGGCCGCGCCAAGAAAGTGACGGTCAAGAAGGACGACACGACCGTCGTCGATGGCCACGGCGACAAGAAGGACATCGCCGCGCGCGTGTCCCAGATCCGCAAGCAGATCGAAGACACCACCTCCGACTACGACCGCGAAAAGCTGCAGGAACGTCTCGCGAAGCTCGCGGGCGGCGTTGCGGTGATCAAGGTCGGCGGCGCGACGGAAGTCGAAGTGAAGGAACGCAAGGACCGCGTTGATGACGCGCTGAACGCCACCCGCGCCGCGGTGGAAGAAGGCATCGTCCCGGGCGGCGGTCTCGCGCTCTTCCGCGCGGCCCAGAAGCTGAACATCACGGGCGACAACGACGACCAGAACGTCGGCATCGCGATCATCAAGAAGGCGCTTGAAGCGCCGCTCCGTCAGATCGCGGAAAACGCGGGCGTCGAAGGCTCCATCGTCGTCGGCAAGCTCCGTGACTCCAAGGACGAAGGCCAGGGCTTCAACGCCCAGACCGAAGAGTACGTGGACATGGTGAAGGCCGGCATCATCGACCCCGTGAAGGTCGTGCGCACGGCGCTCCAGGATGCGGCCTCGGTCGCGGGCCTGATCATCACCACCGAAGCCACGATCGCCGAAGCGCCCAAGCGCGAAAAGGGCGGCGGCGGCGGCATGGGCGGCGGCGGCATGGGCGGCATGGGTGGCATGGGCGACATGGACTTCTAGTCCAGACGCGCATTCACTGAACTACGGGAGAGGCGGGCCGAAAGGTCCGCCTCTTTTCTTATTGCTCACTTGATTTGAGGCGATATTTACCGCGCCCAAGAAACTCGATCACACCACGATCGCGCAGCACCTGAAGCTGCTGACGCATTTTCTCACGCACGAAGTTGTTGTCTGGAAAGACGGCGCGCACGCGATCCTCGAACGCATAGACATCCGCCAGCGCAAACTCTTCGCGACCAATACTCTCGACACACTTGAGCGTTTCGATGAGCCAACCGCGCGTTTCAGGTACCTCCGCACGCAAGAACAGCATCCTCCGCCACGCTTTCAGTACGTCGCTCTTTTCGACCTCCTTGCCGTCCTTCACGATGAATATCTTGCCCGCTTCAGGCACGCGGCCGATCAATATGTTGCAGCCGACCCAGCCCGCGCGCCTCGCTGTTGGTGCAAGTGGTTTGCGCTCTTCGATGATCGACGGCGTAAAGAAATGCCTTGGAACCACGGCAAGGCTCTGCACGGCGCGTTCGGCGCGGCTGTATGCCATCAAGATGAGGTTTGGATTGTTCTGCGCAGACAGGCGCTCCATCATCGTCCGATAGGCGCCATCGACGATGCGGTCGGCGATCTTTTTGGTTTGTGCTTTGAGTTCGTATTCCTCGCTGCACGCTGCGCACTGAAAGTCGGCCACCGGCTGATTGTTCGGCATCGCGGCGATGCGCTCTGCACCGCACGACAGGCAATAGAGGTAGGTGGCGATCCAGTGCTCCGACCAGAATCGCGCCGTCTGGGTCGGGCCATGGTATGGGGAGGGGTCTTCGCGAAAGCCCATCTTCATGGGCCAAGACAGTCATCATTTGCGCGCTGCTTCAAGTGGCTTGGGCCAAGCAAGTTTTCCTTGCTGAGTACCGTCGATCTCATCGCCGTTTTCATCGAGCGTCACGTAGAGGCACGCGTCGAACTCGGCGATTTCCGGTTCCAATGACCAAGACTGCTGGTCGTGCTTTCGCTCAGCGATAAGCGCGGCTTCCTCGGCAGACTCAGCGCGGATTTCTGCGCGATAGATGGCGTAGGCGTCGCGTTGGCAAAGCACGGTGAAAACAGGCACAGACAGCTCCAACACAAAACACAATCGTGAGTTTCAAAATACACGATGCAACTCTTAATTGCAATCGCGAATGGCGTTTTGTGTCGTCGCGCTCCTGCCTGAAGGCCTGCGCGTCATGCAGGCGTGGGGGTTCAACTACAAAGCCAACATCGTCTGGTACAAGACGCGCAAGGATGGCGGCCCGGACGGTCGCGGCGTCGGCTTCTACTTCCGGAATGTCACGGAAATTCTACTCTTCGGAACGCGCGGCAAGAACGCCAGAACGCGTGAGGCGGGGCGGCGACAGGTGAACATTATTCCCTCCCGCAAACGCGAGCATTCGCGCAAGCCCGACGAGGCGTATGACATCATCGAGGCTTGCAGTACGGGTCCGTACCTTGAACTGTTCGCCCGCGGGACGCGGCCCGGTTGGAGCGCTTGGGGCAATCAGGCTGAGGCCTACGAGCCGACCTGGAAGACCTATTCCAATCACTCGGCTTCAGGCCGGAAGAAGTCCGTCGTAATGGCGGAGTGAATCGAAAGGGGGCGCGTGCTGTCCGCCCCCGATTGTTCGGGCGCCCGTGACCCTCTCGCGCGCCGCGTGATCAAAGGCGCATGCGGTCAACCGCTTTTGCTGGCGCCGGTGACGCGTCTCGGATAATTTCTCCTCGCCCGCTCGATCACGGAAAGCGCCTTTCGGCGGTGCGCGCGACGTTGGCGACTGGTGTGAAACGGGGAGACGTATCTGATGGATGGCGTTGCTGCGGGGATCGTGATCCTCGGCATTCCGCTTGAGTTCTTCCTGTTCGGCGCGACGCTCATCGGCGTAGCGCTCCTGCATCATCGCGTGCTGACGGTGGCGTTGACCGGCCTCGCGGCGGTTGTCGCGTACAAGTTCCTCGTGACGGGATTCAATGACGGACCCGGCGTCGCAGGCCTCATCGGCGCGATCGGGCACGAATGGGTCACGCTCGTCAATCTGGCCCTGCTGTTGACGGGTTTTGAGCTCCTCGCACGGCACTTCGAGCAGAGCCGCATCATGGACGCAGCGCCCCACGTGCTGCCGGACAACTGGACGGCGGGCCTCGTCCTCCTCGCGCTCGTGTTCGTCTTCTCCGGTCTTCTCGACAACATCGCCGCAGCCCTCCTCGGGGCCACGCTCGCGCGTCACATCTTCAAGGGCGAGGTGCATGTGGGCTATCTCGCAGCCCTCGTGGCGAGCGCCAATGCGGGTGGGGCAGGGTCCGTGATCGGCGACACGACAACGACCATGTTGTGGATCGACGGCGTCAATCCCGTGCGCGTGATGCCCGCCTATCTCGGCGCGTTCGTCGCGTTCTGCGTCTTCGCGCCGATGGCGGCGTGGACGCAAAGCAAGCACGCGCCGGCGGTCCTGGATTCGCCTGTCGATCTCAAAATTGACTGGATACGCGTGGGCATCGCGGCCGCGTGTCTGGTTTCGGCGCTGACCGCCAATCTCACGTTGCACATCGTCGCGCCGCACATGCTGGAACAGGCGCCGGTGCTCGGCCTCGCGGTGTGGGCGACGCTGCTGGTCGCCTGGATCTGGCGCAAGCCGGACCTGCACGTTCTTCCCGAGGCGGTGGGCGGTACACTCTTTCTGCTATCGCTGGTGATGAGCGCTTCGCTCATGCCGGTGAAGGCGCTGCCGGCGGCGAGCGCGGCGACCACGCTCGTGCTCGGCTTCATTTCCGCGGTGTTCGACAATATCCCGCTGACGGCGCTCGCGCTCAACCAGGGCGGCTATGACTGGGCGATGCTCGCCTATGCCGTCGGCTTCGGCGGTTCGATGATTTGGTTCGGCTCGTCGGCGGGCGTGGCGGTGTCGAACATCTATCCGCAGGCCAAGTCGGTGTGGGGATGGATCCGCGCCGGTTGGCTGATTCCGGTCGGCTATGTCGCCGGATTTGCAGTCATGATGCTCGTCTTCGGCTGGCATCCCACGCCCAACGGGCATGGCGTGCACTAGCGTTTGGCGCGCAGGCCCACGGTGACAGCGCGGCTCTCGGCGGGGAAGTAGCGGTCATTGCCAAAGGCGAAGTCCGCGCGTTCCGCGTAACGCACGTCCTCGAGATTGCGCACGGCCGTATAGAATTCGATCGTGTCCGTGGCTTTCCAGTTCGCGCGCAGGTCGATGACGTCGTGGCCCGGATAGCGGCGCGTGCCGGCGGCGTTGGTGAGGTATTCGCCCATGTGCGTCCAGCCGATCTCGGCGGAGAGCGCGTCTGTGGGCGTCCATGTGAGCTGCGCGTTGGCGAGGCGGCGCGGCGCTGAGTCGATGTCGCCGCCGCTGACGATGCTTTCGCCCGCGCGGGTGACGGGATCGTTGAAATCGTAGGTGTGCTTCGCGTAGCTCGCCCAGCCGGAAACCGCGAACAGGTCGCCGAGCGGCAACGAGCCTGAAAGCTCCACGCCTTCGTGTCGCGTGCGCGCGAAGGGCACGGTGAATCCATCGGCGTTGCGGAAGGCGCTGTTCTTCTTTTCCATCGCATAGAGCACGAGTTCGAGGCGCGCATCGTTGGCGAAGCGGATGCGCCAGCCGAGTTCGGCGCTGTCGATGGTCTCGGCTTTCTGCTCGCCGGCTGTCTGCAAGGTCTGCAGCGAATAGAGATCACTCGCCTGCGGCGCGCGGGCGCCGCGCGCGAGATTGAGCCAGGCGCTCGATTGATCGGTGATCGAGTAGATGAGGCCGAGCTTCGGCGTCAGCGTCGCGAAGTCGTCGCTGCGATCGGCGGGGCGGCGGAAGCGGCCAACATCGCCGCTCGGCGCGCGGTTGTCGTAGTCGTAGGCGCTCTGCTCGCCGCGCACGCCGGCGATGAGGCGCCAGTCCTGCGCGAACGCCCAGCTCGCCTGTGCGTAAGCGGCGATGACGGTGGCGTCGACGGTGTAGTCGTAGTGCAGGCCCTGCACGTAGCCATTGGGTTGCGTGACGCGGGACTGGAACTCGCGGAGTTCGCCGGTCGTGCGGTCCACATCGACGCCGAGGATGAGTGAGAAATCCTCCGAAGGATCCCAGTAAAGCGCGCCCTGCACGCCGCCGCCGGTCTGGGATGTCTCCTCCAGCGCGCGCGAGGGGAGGAAGTGCTGCAATAGATCGGTATCGATCCAGCGCGCGAAGGGCGTGAGCGAGAGCGACCAGTGGTCGCCAATGTCCCGCGACAGCGCCGCCTGCGCGCGCAGCACCTTGGAGTTGCGATACGCTTCCGGATTGGCGTTCGCGCGCGCGAGCGCCTCGTTGCGATAGGCGTTCGTCCCCTCGACGAAGCCCGCTGTTTCCTGTTCGAGGTTTGTGAATCTCACCCGTGCATCAATCTTGTCGATTGCGCCGCGGTAGGAATCTGTGAACCCGGCGAATATGCGTTGCTCGTTGACTCCACTATGATCCCGCCATCCACGTTCGTCGCGAACGCTGATGCCTAGATTTCCCGCCATGAACGGAGACTTGGAGACGACAATATAACCTTGGTCGCGCGCGTCAGTGATTCGACGATCCGACAGAACGCGATTGATGTAGGCGGTGGCGTGCAGACGCCCGAATTCTCCTGCTTCGAACGAAAACTCATCCCGCGTGCCGTCTACGTCAAACGAGCCAGGCTCCCGCGTCACCACATTCACCACGCCGTGCACAGCGTTCGAGCCGTAGAGCGCCGACCCCGGCCCGCGCGTCACCTCCACGCGCTCGGCGAAATCCAAACTCGTCTCGTAGAGTTCGTTGATGTTCGAAAAACCCGGCGCGCGGATCGGCACGCTGTCCTCGAGCACGAGGAACGAGCCCGCGCCCTGTCCGCCCGTCAGCACCGGCGAGCGGATCGCCGGCAGGCTTTCCACGCCCGAACCGCGATGGATCGCGACGCCCGGCAGGCGGTTCAGCGCCTCGCTCGGCGCCTGCGCGCCGACGCTGTCGAGATCGTTGCGCGTGAGCGCGGCGGCATTCGATGGCAGCGTGTTGATGCTCTGCGCGCGCCGTTCCGCGGTGACGACAATCTCGTCCTCCGCAAACGCCGGCGCGGCGAGCGACAGGGAGGCGAGCAGGAAAAGGCCGATGCGCATGGGGTGCTTATAGGGGGCGAACGGCGACAGAATCCAACCTTCTCCCGCAAGGACGGCACGGGGAGGGGCCGCGCGTCTTCAGACGCGCAAACAGTGTTTTCCGCGAGCCCGGCGCCCGTGACATTCGATGCGTGCGCGTCTGAAGACGCGCGGTCCCGGCCGCCTGCTAGCGCCGCCGCGCCTTCCACTCCGCCGCCGTCTGGCCCCAGATGTCGATGGGGACCTCCTCGAACGGCGCCGGCATGCGGCCGGGGCCGCGGTTCTTCGAACCGAGACGTTCGGCGACTTTCTGCGAGGGTGTGTTCGCGGGATCGATGCAGTGGATGATGTCGGTCCAGCCGAGGTGATCGACGGCCCAGTCCATGGCGGCGCTTGCGCCTTCGGTGGCGTAGCCCTTGCCCTGCACCTCGCGCACGAGACCCCAGCCCACCTCCGTGCCCGGCCATTCCGCGGGCTGCCACGGCCCGAGCCGCCCGATCCAGCGGCCGTTCTCTTTCTCGATCACCGAGAACATGCCGTAGCCCTGCAGCGCCCACGATCCCGCGACCGAAGCCATGCCGCGCCAGGTCGCGCTGCGCGGCGTCGCCCCGCCGACGAATTTCACGTTCTCCGCATCCGCCTGGAACGCGGCGAACGCGTCGAGGTCTTCCTGCAGCGGCGGACGCAGGATGAGGCGTGGCGTTTCGAGGGTCGGGCCGAGTGGGTGGGGCATGCGTGCTATTCTGCGGCGACGGGATTTAGCGGCAATGCAATCGTGTCGAGCCGCGTAAGATCGAATCTCCGAGATGCAGCTTCAAGATCAAAGCCGACGACCTCGCCCGCCGCGTCGAGATCGACAAGCAAGCCGTCCGCAATCTCCTTCGTCTCAACGCCGGCGCCGGGCTTGAGCTCGATGTAGAGGCTGTCGGTCTCGGGGTAGTAGTGGAGTTTCATGGCGGCGGCTCGAAATCACGGTCGAAAAACGCATTGTGGATGGTCTCGCCGTCTTCTAGCACAACAACGCGCAGTGCGCGCGTCTGTCCATCACGCGGGTCGGCGACCATACCCCAGAAACGAATCCGACCGTCTGTCTGCACCAGCCGCCTCACGGGGCTCTCGACTACCGCCTCGCAAAGTTCGCGGCTGATATATGGCCGCTTCCGCACAACCTGCTCGCGGAAGTAGGCAGTCGTCTCCACACCTCAACCCAGGCTCGGATCCGCCGTCTTGCACGCTTCGACGAGGCCTTTCACTGCATCGACGCTCTTGGCCATCATCGCCTTTTCGGCGTCCGACAGCGGCGCATCGAGGATGCGCTCCACGCCATTCGCGCCGATCACGGTCATCACGCCCACGTACATGTCGTTGACGCCGTACTGGCCGGTGAGGTGTGCGGCGCAGGCGAGCACGCGCTTCTGGTCCTTGAGGTAGGAGCGCGCCATGGCGATGGCGCTTTCCGCCGGTGCGTAGAACGCCGAGCCGGTCTTGAGCAGGTTGACGATTTCCGCGCCGCCCTTGCGGGTGCGGTCGACCATCGCGTCGAGTTCTTCCTGCGTGCACCAGCCCATCTTCACCAGTGTCGGCAGCGGCACGCCGCCCACCGAGGAGTTCGAGACGAGCGGCACCATGTCGTCGCCGTGGCCGCCGAGGGTGAACGCCTGCACGTCCTCCACCGCGACGCCGAACTTCTCGGAGAGGAAGTAGCGGAAGCGCGCGCTGTCGAGGACTCCGGCCATGCCGACGACCTTCTTCGGATCGAGGCCGGAGAATTTCTGCATCGCCCACACCATCGCATCGAGCGGGTTGGTGATGACGATGACGAACGCGTTCGGCGCATACTGCTTGATGCCCGCGGCGACGGCTTTCATCACGCCGAGATTGATGCCGATGAGGTCGTCGCGGCTCATGCCAGGCTTGCGGGCGACGCCGGCGGTGACGATGCACACGTCCGCGCCTTCGATGGCCTTGTAGTCGGCGGTCTCCTTCACGGTGGCGCCGGTGACCTTCACGTCCTTGCCGAAGACCGGCGTCGCCTCGTCGATATCGAGCGCCTTGCCCTGCGGGATGCCGTCAGCCAGGTCGCACAGGATGACATCGCCCAGCTCCTCGCGGGCCGCGATGTGGGCCAGCGTGCCGCCGATCATGCCGGCGCCGATGAGGGCGATCTTGTTGCGACGGGCCATGGTGGTCTCCTTCATGGGCGAGAGCGCGCCCGGCGCGGCGCCGGGCGGGAAAAGGACGTTTCGGGGAGGGGTCTAGCGGGGGTCGGCGGCGCGGGCAATGCGCGCAAATGCGTCACGTCGCCGGGCGGCAGCCGTACCCGTCTTCGAAAGTCGCCGAGGCGCTGAAGAGACCCCCGGCGGCGGAGACGGTCACCTTGTCGCCGTCTATCTTCCAGGTGAACTGCTTCACGGCGTCGGCGGGGTAGTCGGTCTTGCAGCTGTCCATCGGGCGGCCGGCCACGAAGAGGCATGAGCAGGTCTGCTTGGCGGCGTAGGTCGTGCCGATCCGCGCATACGCGGCGGCATCGCGCCCGTACCAGACCCCCGCGCCGATCAGGACAATCACCGCTGCGATAGCGACCCATCGCCAATTGCCCCGCATGTCGATCTCCCCGTATGCTTTGCGCCAAGATACCGAGGGGAGCGGGGAAACGCCATGCCGAGAATTCTGTGCGCGGCGCTCGCGATGCTGTGCGTTGCGGCGACCGCGGACGCAAAGCTCGTCCCCCTGCCGCCGCAGCCGGCGGACGTTGCATGGCCAACGGCGGACTGGACGACGGGACCGCTGCCTGCCGGAACGGATTCCGCGGCGCTGCATGCCGCGATGGACGATGCGTTCGGGCGCAAGATCGCCCAACTCGGCGAGACGCGCGAGGTCGTCATCATCCAGGGCGGGCGGCTGGTGCATGAGCAGTATGCGCCGGGGTATTCGAAGGACACCCGGCTGGTGTCGTGGTCGATGGCGAAGTCCGTCACGCAGGCGCTCGTCGGCGTCGCGGTGCAGCAGGGGCGCGTGCGCATCGACCGTCCCATGGGGTCGCCGCACTGGCAGGCCAACGATCGCCGCGCGCAAATCCCGTGGCGCACCTGGCTGCAGATGACCGATGGTCAGCGTTACCTCGAAATCGGCGCGCCGTCCGTCACCGCAAGCGATGCGGCGAAGAAGCTCTTCGGGCCGGGGCGTCTCGACGTGGCGCGCTGGTGCGCAGGACTGCCGCTCATCCATGAGCCGGGGACGTACTGGAACTACAATTCCTGCGGCATCGTGCTGACCGCCGATGCGCTCACGCGAGCCGTCGTTCCTGACCCTTCGTCGTCGCATCAGCGACGCGAAGTGATGATGAACTGGATGCGGGAGAGCTTCTTCAACGTCATCGGCATGCGCTCGGCGCAGCCGGAGTTCGACGCCAGGGGACTCTACTACGGCAGCGCGCTGGTCTATGCGAACGCGCGCGATTTCGCGAAATTCGGCTATCTCTATCTGCGCGACGGCATGTGGGACGGCAGGCGCGTTCTGCCCGAAGGCTGGGTCGATTTCGCGCGCACGCCGGGAACGGGAACAAACTCCGATGGCTATGGCGCCGGCTGGTGGCTCAATCCGCAGGAAGGTACGGGGCGTCCGCGCCGCGTGCTGATGGACACCGGCGGCCGCGACGGATTTTCCGCGCAAGGACACGAAGGCCAGCTCGTGCTCGTCGTGCCGTCGAAGGATCTCGTCATCGTGCGCATGGGCCTGATCGAAGAAACGCCCGACGCGTGGGACAAGCTCTACGACTGGATGGGGCGGGTGGGGAGCGCGTTTCCGGTCCAGCAGTCAGAGACTGAGTCGCGCGCGGATTGAGTCGGCAGTTTTTCCCGCATCACGCATCGCCCGCAAGGTCACTGCGAGATCGCGTTTCGCGAGCCGCTTGCCATCCGCACCGAGTATGAGGCGGTGGTGGCGATAGACCGGCGTCGGCAGGTCGAGCAGCCGCTGCAACAGCGCATGCAGGTGCGCGGCCTCGCGCAGATCCGCGCCGCGGATGATATGCGTGACGCCCTGCAACGCATCGTCGCAAACGCTGGCGAGGTGGTAGCTCGCGGGAAATTCCTTGCGGGCGAGGATCACGTCGCCGAGGCGTTCGGGTTCGGCTCTCGTCCATACGCCGTCGGCCTCGAAGCCGAGCGATGCCCACTCGGCGCCGAGCGCGTCGCGACAGCGATCGAGTGAAAGGCGCCAGGCGAACGCCTGGCCCGCTGCAAGCCGCTCTGCTTCATCCGGCGCCGGTCCGCCGCGCACGATCGCGCCGGCGTCGTGCGGCGCGTTCACGCTCTCGGCCATCAATTCCCGGCGGGTGCGGAAGTCGCGATAGACGAGGCCGCGCGCGACAAGGCGGTCCAGCGCGCGGGCGTAGTCGTCCATGTGTTCGGATTGCCTGCGCACCGGCGATTCCCAGGTGATGCCGAGCCAGGCGAGGTCCTCATGGATCGCGGTCTCGAACTCTGGCCGGCAACGCGTGGCGTCAAGATCCTCGATGCGCAACAGGAAGCGGCCGCCCGCCGCGCGTGCGGCGTCGAAGGCCGTCAGCGCCGCAAAGGCGTGGCCGAGGTGGAGGGCCCCTGTGGGCGAGGGGGCGAAGCGGGTGACGAAACCGGTCATGGCGTTCGTGCATAGCACCGCCTCGCCCCGCGCAAGAGACGCCCAAGAGAGGCCATGACTTTGTCGTAACGCGCCGGTAGGCCTTGTCCTTCGGATCAGCGGAGCTCAAACCCATGAAGGCGATCGTGACGGCGGCGGTGATGGCGTTCGCGTTGGCGGGGTGCAGCCGTGACTACAAGGAGGCGCCGATGGCGTCCGCGCCTGCGCCGATGGAACAGGCGGTACGTGCGGTGGCGCCTGAAATGGCCGACGCGGCTGCCGGAGGCGAGGCGGTGTCCACGGAGGCGGCGGCGGACGCCGGCGGGCAGGCCGCGCCCGGCGCTCCGGCCGCCGGCGCGCCGATGCTCGCGTACATTTACGGCGTTGGTCTTGAAGTGCCTGCGCGCGGCGTGCGTCCGCTGATGGCCGCGCATGAACAGTCCTGCCGCACCGCGGGCCCGCGCGTGTGCCAGGTCATCAATTCATCGATCAACGCGCAGGGCGAAGATCAGATCTACGGGAACATCTCGCTGCGGGCCGAGCCGCGCTGGCTTGAGACCTTCCGCGCCGGCCTTGAAGGCCAGGCCAAGGATGCTGGCGGTCGCCTGCGCGAGCAGACGGTCGCGAGCGAAGATCTCACCCGTGCGATCGTCGACACCACCGCGCGCTTGAATGCCCAGAAGACCCTGCGCGACCGTCTGCAGCAGATCTTGCGCACCCGGCCGGGCAAGCTGCAGGAACTTCTCGAAACCGAACGCGAACTCGCGCGCGTGCAGGGCGAGATCGACAGCGCGGAGAGCCAGCTCGCCGTCATGCGCGAGCGGGTGAACATGTCGCTGCTCAATCTGTCCTATGCGTCGAAGCCGACGGCGGTGACGGGCGGCACGTTCGACCCGGTGCTCAGCGCGTTCACCGACTTCTTCGGCATCGTGATGCAGGTGCTTGGCGCCATCATCCGGTTGGTCGCATTCGCCATCCCGATCGCGCTGGTGCTTGCGCCGCTCGGCTGGCTGGCGCTGCGCTGGCGCCGAGGGCGCGCGGCGAAAAAGGCCGCGGAAGCCGCCCGGAACGCGGGCTAGCGTTTTGCGGGAAAGTGGAGATAGCCGCGCTCGACCATCCGGCGCATGGCCTCATAGGCCTGGGACAATTCCTCGAAGGTGCGGCGCAGCAGGTTGAGTTGCTGGATCTGCGCCGGGGTGGGCGCGACGCTCGACTCGGAAATCGCCAGCGCCGTGGCCACCCATTGCGCGCGCGCGTGGGCGCTGGCGGCGGCCAGCCGCTCGAACTTGCCGATCTCGGTGTGGCCAAGCGTCTTGCGCACCACTTCGCAGTTCGCAGCGTAGGCGGTGAAATCCACCTGTTCGAGGTGGCCGCGCAGGCGGCGCTGCTCCTGCGGGTCGAGCGAGGCCTCCGGCTGGAAATGTTCCTGGCCGCGCCGGCCCGTGCTGGAGGAAACGATTGTCGACATGGACCTGGCTCCCGTTCGTCCCGCTGCAGGGGGCGTTGTCGGTCGCCCGACGATTAGGGCCATTGCGTTAGAGGGCGATTAATGGGCCGTCTTGCCACGGACGTTTCCAAGTCATTAGGCTTTGACCATGCTCGCATCCATCGACGGTCCCCGCATGCCGCCCGCGGCCGGCGGCGGGCCTTCAAGTCTCGTCATCCTGCTCCACGGTTACGGATCCAACGGCGAAGACCTGATTTCGCTCGCGCCATACTGGGCCAAGGCCTTGCCCCGCACGCAGTTTGTCTCGCCGAATGCGCCCGAGCCCGTGCCTATGGCGCCGGGCGGCTACCAGTGGTTCCCGATCTCGCGGCTCGATCCGCGAGAGGTCGACCAGGGGGTCACGCGCGCCTCCGGCGTGCTGGAGAAGTTCATCGACCGTGAGCTGGAGCGCTACCAGATCCCGCCGGAGCGTCTCGCGCTGGTGGGGTTCAGTCAGGGCACGATGATGGCGCTGCACGTGGGGATCCGGCGGCCTCGCCTCGGCGGGATCGTCGGATTTTCCGGTTCGCTGCCAGGGGCGGGCAAGCTGAAGGACGAGGCGAAATCGACGCCGCCGATCCTGCTGGTGCACGGCGACCAGGACGAGATGATTCCGGTGTCGGCGCTGTTCCAGGCCGCAGAAGGGCTCGCCGCCGCAGGCCTCGGCGCACAGTGGCACGTCTCCTACGGCGTGCCGCATTCGATCGGTCCCGACGGGCTCCAGCTCGGCGGGGATTTCCTCGCGGCGGCGCTTTCGGGGCGCCTGGGCTGAGGCTGTCACGAAGACGTCGCTGCGAATCTGGCATGATCGACTCGCGCCGGAGACCATTCGCGTGTAGTTTCTCCGGCAAGGAGGTGCGTCTTCAGTTTCATCGCGCCGATTGCACACGAGGCCTTGAGGGCCTTCATTCGACCGGTCGCCCTTCGCAAGGGAGGCGGCCATGCAGGTCGTTAGCTCCCCGCAGGTGATCAGCACGCCGCCATCGGGCTTTCCCGCGCTGGTTCTGAACGCCGATTTCCGGCCGCTCTCCTACTACCCGCTGTCCTTGTGGCCGTGGCAGGAATCCGTGAAGGCGGTGTTCCTCGAACGTGTCGATGTCATCGCCGAGTACGAGCACGAAGTGCATTCGCCGAGCTTCGCGATGCGCCTGCCGTCGGTGATCTCCCTGCGCGAATACGTCAGCCAGGATCGCCCGCCGGCGTTTACCAGGTTCAATGTGTTCCTGCGCGACGGTTTCCACTGCCAGTATTGCGGGGCGGCCAGCGAACTCACGTTCGATCACCTCATCCCGCGCTCGAAGGGCGGGCGGACCACCTGGGAAAATATCGTCACCGCCTGCGGCCCCTGCAACCTGCGCAAGGGCGGGCGGTCGCTCAAGGAGGTCGGGCTCCATCTGCCGCACCGGCCGCGCCGGCCGAACATGCACGAGCTGCAGGGCATGGGGCGGCGGTTTCCGCCCCATCACCTGCATGAAACTTGGGTGGACTACCTCTATTGGGATGTCGAACTCGAAGAGTAGGCCTGTCACGTTGACGTCCACGGCAAGCGAGCGCGCCTTGATCATGGCCTCGCCCCGTGCTGTATCGAATGTCCCAACGAGGAGAGGGTTGAATATGGAACTCGGCGAAGTCACCAAGCGCATCACTGAAGCCGTCGGCGTCGATTCCGGCCTCGGCAAGAAGCTGAAGTTCGATTTCGGCGACGTGGGCAAGATCTTCATCGACGGGGCCTCGAGCCCGAACACCGTGTCGAACGACGACGCGGCGGCCGATTGCACGATCAAGCTCGCGTGGGATGATTTCCTGAGCATGGCGCAGGGCAAGCTCGACCCGACCATGGCCTTCATGCAGGGCAAGCTGAAAGTGGACGGCGACATGTCGATCGCCATGAAGCTGCAGCCGATCCTGTCGAAGCTGCGGTAGGCGAAAATGGGGTTCGTTCGCGTTCCCGGCAATCCTGAGCCGGAAGGCGCGGAAGAACTGTGGCTTGAAGGGCGCGGGGGCGTAAAGCTCCGCGCCCTTTTTGCGCCCGCGATCGGGGCGCCGCGGGGCTCGGTGATCCTGTTCACCGGACGCACGGAATTCGTCGAGAAATACTTCGAGGTCGTCGGCGAACTGCAGCGCCGCGGCTTCGCCGTGTTCACCATGGACTGGCGCGGTCAGGGGCTGTCGGGCCGCGAGCAAGCGAACGCGCTGAAGGGCCACTTCGCGACGTTCGACGATCCCGTCGCCGATCTTTACGCGGCGCTGCGCATGTACGGCGATCGCCTGCCAAAGCCGCACATCGTGCTGGCGCATTCCATGGGCGGCTGCATCGCGCTGCGCGCCATGCAGACCAACCGCATCGCCGCCGACGGCGCGGTGTTCAGCGCGCCCATGTGGGGCATCGCGAACGTGAAGGGTTTCGCGGAGGACTTCACGCGTTTCATGACCGGCGCTGGGCTTGGCGGCATGTTCGCGCCGGGTGTCGAAACGAAATGGACGAAACAGTCGTTCAAGAAAAATGCGCTCACGCACGACCAGGAACGCTATGCGCGCGCGCAGGGCCTCGTCACGGAAAACGCGGGCCTCGCGCTCGCGGGACCGACGCTCGGCTGGGTGACCGCCGCGCTCGACGCCATCGACACCTTCCACCAACCCGGCGCGCTCAATCACCTGCGCATGCCGATCATGGTGCTGAGCGCGGGCGAGGAAGCCCTCGTCGATAATTCAAGCCACGCCGAGATTGCGACCCTGCTGCCGAACGCCCGACACATCATGATCGACGGCGCGCGCCACGAGATCCTGATGGAGACTGACAACATCCGCGCCCAGTT
The DNA here is from genome assembly GCA_964530695.1 of uncultured Caulobacteraceae bacterium. Lineage (GTDB taxonomy): Bacteria > Pseudomonadota > Alphaproteobacteria > Caulobacterales > Aquidulcibacteraceae > VFBF01. The sequence goes on along the minus strand of CAZGYQ010000085.1, from coordinate 73 downwards.
CTGGGCGGCGTTCGATGTCATCGCCGACGCCGCCGCGCCGCGGGCGGGGGCGGCCGCGCCGGCGCGCCAGACC
>CAZGYQ010000084.1:0-15481 GCA_964530695.1 uncultured Caulobacteraceae bacterium | reverse complement strand
GGACCAGTGGGGCAACATCGTCAACGGCGTGGAGCTGTGCCGGCGCGTCGACGGCAAGGAGGTGTTCGGCTTCACGACGCCGCTGCTCGCGACGGCCTCGGGCGCCAAGATGGGCAAGACCGCCGCCGGCGCGGTCTGGCTCAACGCGGACATGCTGAGCGCCTACGAATACTGGCAGTACTGGCGCAACGCGGAGGACGCCGACGTCGGACGGTTCCTGCGCCTTTTTACCGATCTGCCGCTGGAAGAGATCGCGCAACTTGAGTTGCGCGAGGGCGCGGCGATCAATGACGCAAAAATCGCCCTCGCCAACGCCGCGACAGCGATGCTGCATGGCGCGGAGGCCGCGCGCGCCGCCGAGGAAACCGCACGTGCGACGTTCGCCGGCGGCGGCGCCGGCGCCGCCCTGCCCACGGTCGAAACTCCGCGCGGCGAGATCGCGGGGATGCGTGTGGCCGATGCGCTACGCCGCGCAGGACTGGCGGAATCAAACGGCGAAGCAAAGCGCCACATCAAGGCGGGCGCGGTCGCGGTGAACAATGTCGCGGTCGCCGATGAGCTCGCGTCACTCAGCGAGAGCGACATTGATTCCGGCGATCTCGTGAAGCTGTCGGTCGGCAAGAAGCGCCACGCGCTGTTGCGCGCCGTCTAGCCGTTCGACGCCTGCGCATCGGGGGGCGGCTGCACCGGCGTGCCCCAGGGTTCGAATATGCGGCGCAGGATTCCCGGCGCAATCGCCGAGAGCGGATTGACGGTCACGCGCGGAAGCTCGGACGGCCCGTTCATGGAATAGGTCATCGCGAAGAGGCCTTCGCCGCGTCGCGACGTGAACAGCTGGCCGAGCACGGGCAATCCGCCGAGTACGGAATTGAGCCCGTAGACGGGGACGACCACGCCGTCGAGATCGACGACCCCGTCCGACAGCTGGATCGAGCCCTTCGCCGTGATGCCCAGCGATGGCCCCGCCGCGCGACTTTCCGCGACGAACAGTTTTCCATCGACGATCGTGATTGGCGCTTCGAGGCCGGTAAAGCTGATCCCTTCGCCGTTGAGCGTCTCGCCCAGCCCGCGCAGCGACCCGATCGACGACAACAGGCGTCCGAAGGCGGGCGCGCGCACAACCTGAAAGTCCTTGGCCTTGAGCGTGATATCCACGCGTCCGTTCGCCGCGCGCCAGACGCCCTTGCCCTCTACGGCGCCTCCGCGAACGTTGTCGGCGCCAGTGATCGCCCGGTAGGCATAGCCCATGTCGTCAGCGCGGAACGTGATCGGACCGCTCGCCGCTCCGTTCGGACCGCCGAGGCTGACCTGCATCAGCGCGTTCGCAGGACCGAGGCCGCGAACGTCCAGCCGGGTCATCGCCGGACCGATCCAGGTCCCTTCGATACGGCCGCTCCGGAGCTCGGCATCGGACTTCATCAATATCCGGTCCGCCTGGATCGCAACGTCGATCCGCTCGGGGACCGGCGCAACTGCAACCGCGGATGTGGCGGGCGCGGCGGCGGCGCGCGGCGGCGGATTCGAGCCGAGAAACGGCACGGCGTCGAACATCGGGCCATTCACCTGCACCAGCAGCATGCCTTCGCGCGCGCGGTGGGCCGTCACGCGCACATCGGTCCGGCCGTCAATCCACACGCGCTGCAGGTTGAGCGTCGCGATCCGGTTGTCCGCCTGGACAGCGAGGCCGCCGGTCATCGCCACGCCGGGCCCCCGCGCCTCCAGATTGGTCAACGACATGCCGCCGTCGGGCGTTCCCCGCACGTCAAAGCTCGCCGAGGCCGCGCGTCCCGGCCGTTTTGACCAGACATTTTTCGGAAGGACGATATCGGAGTCTTTCAGGTCCAGCCGCACATTCGCGGTCGCGACGTCCAGGCCGTGGCCGGAGCCGCGCAGCTGAACACCCACGGCTCCCGTTGCATACTCGGCAACGCCAAAGCCGAACCGGACAAGGTCCGCAGCGTCAAACCTGCCGTCGATCACGAACCGCGACGGCGGCGCGTTTCTTTCGCGCAACGCCTCCGTCCACGTGAGATTGGCCTGACTGCGGTTGAGCGACATCGGCCCCGCAAAGGTCAACGACTCCTGATCGCCCGTCGTATGCATGCGCCAGTTTGCGATCGTAAAGCGGCCATCCCTCGAAACGGCGCCGACATTCTCCATGCGCGCGTCGACAGTAAATTTGACCTGCTCGGCCGGCACGTTGGAGAGCATGGGCCGCCTGATCGCGAAATCCGCTGTTCCACGCCCGATGATCGTCGCCGGGTTCGCCGGCAGTTTTTCATCCAGCCCGATCGGGGCCTGCCGCAGCAGATCGACCATCGCGCGCGCCTCGCCTTCGGCGCGCCCCGAGAACGTCGCCTCGGCGCCTTTCGGATTCAGACGTGGAAGTTCGACCCGTCCCTGCGTAACCGCCAGCGAACCGACGCGACCGGAAACGACGGCAAGATCGAAACGATTGCCCTTCAGGACCGCGCTGCCGCGGCCCTCGGTTATCGCCGTCATGCCCTCGACGTACCGGACGTTGGCGCTTTCGTAGTCGAAGCTGAGCGACAGGCTCTCGTTGCGCAGCAGCTTCGCGGCAAGTTCCGAAGGCGAAATGTCGGCCGCGAAGACCGCGTTGGATACCCGACCGCCAAGCACGCCCTGATCGACCCAGGTCCGCGCGCTCTTGACAAACTCCAAGGGCCAGAAGCGAAGAACCGTGCGCGCATCCAGCGCACCCGTCACGCTTCCGGTTGCGGTCAATCCAGGGCGTAGCACGCCCTGCGCATCCGCGACCCAGTAGACGCGGCCCGCGAGCGCCACGCGCGCATTGTCCACGACCGCGTCGATTTCGTCGAACGTGATCGCGGCGTCCTTCGGCGCAATCGCGCCGCGCATCGAAACGTTCTTCAGCGCGACAGGCGCTGACAGAACGCCCGGCGCGTCGAGCTCAAGCGCCGACAGCGCCATATCGAACCTGGCCGGGTCGGAGGCCTGGGTCCCCAGGAACGCCGACGCCTGTCGGATCGCGATGCGGCCCTTGACGCGCGTGCGGTCGCCATTGACGGCGATGTTGTCGATGGTGAGCACATCGCTCGCAAGATCGTAAGCGCCGTGCAACCGCGCGCCGCTCAGCGCCATCTGGCCTCCGCCCATTGCGAACACGCCGCGCCCGAGCCGTACATCACCCTCGATGAGCGTGACTCCGATCTTGCGGTCGAGCCCGACGGTGACAGCCGCAGTGATCGGCGCCTGCAGCCCCGCCATGGGGCCGAGCGCGCTCACCGGGATAAGCGCCGTGGGCTGCACCTCCCGCGCGGTGAGTTCCACGCGGGCGGAAGAAAACCCGGTGTTCGTGGTGACCTTGAGGGCCGCCGGCGCGGGGCCGCGCGGCCCGCGGAACGCGGCCTGGGCGGCGAGCGTGAGGTCCGCGCCGGTCCGCGTGACCGCGATCGCCGCGGCGTCCGCGCGCCACACGCCCTCGCGCTTCTCGTCCACGATCGTGAGCCGGGCGTGGTTGATGCTGATGGACTGCAGCGCGCCGCCGACGCCGACCGGGCGGAAGACGGACGCAAGCGCGTCGAGCACCCGGTTGACCCTTTGCGACAGCGTTTCTCCCGGCGGGGGCGGCGGGACGACGAAATCGGGCGGCGAGCCCGGCGGCCCGAAAGCGATCCCGGCCGAACCGTCGGCGGCGATCGTGACGGTGACGTCCGCGCCATCGAAGGCCGCCCGCTCGACCGCGAGACGAGCGAACAGAAGGCTGCGCAGGCTGAGGCCGATGTCGACGGACCGGCTTTGGGTGAGCAGCTTCCGGTCTTCGGAGAGCGCCTTGACGCCTCGCGCCTTCAGCTCCAGCCCCCGCTCCGACCCGGACCAGGCCAACTCGACGCGGTCGATAGTCACCGGACGGCCGCCGCGCGCGGCGGCGAGCTGCTGTTCGATGTGCTGCTTCATCCCGGGGAGGACGACCGGTCCCTGTGACAGCCGCCACGCGACAAAGCCCAGGCCAAAGCCGATGGTGACCATGATCCCGACAAGGATCTCGAACGCGACGAGGGTGGAGCGCCGGATCATCTCCGTCCCCTCGGCCGCTCCGGACGCGCCGCCATTGCGCAACGGCCCAGGCCGGCGCAAAGGGCAGCAAAACGCATGGGAGACAACATGAGCAGCGGACTAAACCCTGGTGATGCGGCGCCGGCCTTTTCCATGCCCCTCAGCGGCGGAGGTCATGTCGATCTGGCCGGATTGGAGGGAAAGATCGTCGTTCTGTACTTCTATCCGAAGGATGACACTGCAGGGTGTACCCAGGAAGCTCTAAACTTCACTGAAAAAGCCGCCGAATTCGAGGCCCTGGAAGCAGTCCTGGTAGGCGTATCAAGGGATTCCGTCAAAAGTCATGACCGCTTCAGGGCGAAACATGGCCTCAAGGTCGCGCTAGCCTCCGACGCTGATGGAGCGGTGACCGACCGATACCGCGTTTGGGTCGAGAAGAGCATGTACGGACGGAAATACATGGGAATCGAGCGATCGACCTTCCTGATTGACCGTCAGGGCAAGATCACCAGAACATGGAGAAAGGTTAAAGTGGCTGGCCATGTCGACGATGTGCTGGCCGCCGCGCGGGAAATCTAGCCGGAAATCTGTCGCCCTTCGTGGGTAAGGGCCTGGCGCAGTTCTCGCATCTGGAGCGGTCGTGTGAAAAATTCGCCGCCGACGGCGCCCAAGGCGGTTGCAAAGCGGGGCCGCTTCAGGCGATACGTGAAGGTCTGAGGCGGGTTTTTCAAAACAGCGATCGCAAAAGCGATGGCGCAGCGACGAGAAGCGGGCGGTTGAGAACATGAGCCAGTTCCCACACCGGGCGAAAGCACTCTTCGACAGAGTTTTTCCCGAGCGGCAAATTTACCATCGTAGCGGCGGAACCGTTCGCTACGTTTCACTGAAGCCCTCCCATCAAGCGCTCATGGCGCTGGCCGGCATCGGCATTGCGGGATGGTGCGCGTACGCTTCTGTCAACGTCCTGATGCGCGGACAGGTCATGTCCGCCCAGGAGACCGAAGTCGACCGCATGGAGGCCAAGTACAAGCGCTGGCTCGCGGAAGCGCGGGCCCGTGAAACTGCGGCCGAGTCCCAACTCAAGGAACGCACCGTCGCCTTTGAAAAGGCGACAGAAGAATTCGAGCGGCGTCACGAGACGTTGAAGATGCTGCTCGACTACGCGGGCGGATCGTCGATTTCCGCGGCAGCGCGGCCGATCGAACGCGATGGCGCTCGCCTGCTGATGCAGGCGTCGATCGAGGAGGCCGAGCCGCGCCAGTCGCGGGACTGGGCCGAGCCTTCCTATCGCGTCCAGTCCGTCGGATTCCGGGCGCGCGTCGACCGCCTCAAGGAAGAACAGACCGCCTTCCTGACCGCCGCCGAGGAAGCGGCCGTTGATCGCTCGGAGCAAATTCGCGGCGTCCTCCGGATGACCGGCGTCGGCTTCACGCGCCTGACCGGCGACGACGGCGCGCCTGAAATGGGCGGCCCGCTTGTGCCGCTCGACCTGAGCGGCGTGCTCGGCGAGGGGGAGGTGGATCCCGCATTCCAACGCCGGGTGCAGCAGGTCGCGGCCCGCGTCGAAGAAGCCCGCCGCCTCGACGGCATCGCTAGCTCCACCCCCCTCGCCCCGCCGGTTGGCGTCGAGTACCGTGAAACAAGCGGGTACGGCGCGCGGATCGATCCCTTCAACGGGCGCGCCGCGTTCCACGGCGGCCTCGACATGGCGGCGTTCGAGCGCGCGCCGGTGGTTGCGACATCGCCGGGCACGGTGATCTTCGCGGGCGTGAAGTCGGGCTACGGCAATGTGGTCGAGGTCGATCACGGGCACGGCTTCAAGACGCGCTACGGTCACCTTCGCGACATTCAGGTGAAGCCGGGCGAGCGCGTGGCCATCGGCCAGCGGCTTGGCTCCATGGGCTCCACGGGTCGCTCGACGGGCACCCACCTTCACTACGAAGTGTGGTTCCGCGGCAAGCACTACGACCCGATCAATTTCTTGAGGGCAGGACGACATGTTCACGAACAAGGGTAAGACGCCAGATACCGTTCCGGCTCTCCCTGACCAGGCCTCACGGCGCTCCGCCCCTTCCCGGCTGATGACCTCGATCATCGCCAATGGCGTGCGGATCATCGGAACGGTTGAGGCGGAAGGCGCAGAACTCCAGGTTGACGGCGAGATCGACGGCAATGTCCGCGGCGGCTCGCTGACGGTCGGGGACACGGGTATGGTCAAGGGCGACGTGATCGCCGAGAACGTGCTGGTCAACGGACGCGTCGAAGGCTCGGTGCGCGCCCGCAAGGTCCAGCTCGCCCGCAACGCGCACGTGCTCGGCGACATCACGCACCAGTCCCTCTCGGTGGAGATGGGCGCCGTGTTCGAAGGCCAGTGCCGCTACCTGCAGGATCCGCTGAGCCCGTCCTCGGGACAGGGCAAGACGGTCACGCCACAGATCGCCTCGGCGCCCTTGACGGGCGGCAATGACGCCAACGGCTTCTACGACCAGCCGGGCATGGTCAGCGGCGTCGTCGTCACCGGCGCGCAGAACTAGTTCGGTTTTCAAAGAACACGGGATCGATCAGGGCCGGCGGAAACGCCGGCCTTTTTCGTTGCGCCCTACTCCACATCCTCGATCACGCCTTGCGGCTGCCCCGACACGCGTGCGGCCAAAGCTGCCGCCATGAACGCGTCGAGGTCGCCGTCGAGGACGCCTTGCGTGTCTGACGTTTCAACGCCGGTGCGCAGGTCTTTGACCATCTGATACGGCTGCAGGACGTAGGAGCGGATCTGGCGGCCCCAGCCGATTTCGGTCTTTGAATCCTGCAGCGCCTGCGCCGCCGTTTCGCGCTTCTGCAATTCCATTTCGTAGAGCCGCGCGCGCAACATGGTCCACGCCTTCGCGCGGTTCTGGTGCTGCGAACGCTCGGACTGGCACGCGCACGCCACGCCCGTCGGCAAGTGGGTGATGCGCACGGCGCTATCCGTTTTGTTGACGTGCTGGCCGCCCGACCCCGACGCGCGATAGGTGTCGATGCGGACGTCCTTGTCGGCGATCTCGATCTCGATGGTGTCGTCGACGACCGGATAGACCCAGGCGCTGGCGAAACTCGTGTGGCGCCGTGCATTTGAATCATAAGGCGAAATGCGCACGAGGCGGTGCACGCCGGATTCCGTTTTCAGCCACCCGTAGGCGTTCTCGCCCTTCACCTGGATCGTCGCCGACTTGATGCCCGCGGTGTCGCCGTCCTGCTCTTCCAGCAGGTCGACCTTCATGCCGTGGGCGTTGGCCCAGCGCGTGTACATGCGCAGGAGCATCTGCGCCCAGTCCTGGCTTTCGGTGCCGCCTGCGCCGGAGTTGATTTCGACGTAGCAGTCGTTCGCATCGGCTTCGCCGGACAGCAGGGTCTCCAGTTCGGCACGCGCGGCGCGTTCCTGGGTCACTTTCAACGACGCGCGCGCTTCGTTGAGGAGTGTTTCGTCGCCTTCCATGTCCGCGAGATCCGCGAGTTCCACATTGTCGGCGCGCTCGCGTTCGAAGGCGAGCACGTTCTCGATGGCGCCGGTCAGCCGCGTGCGCTCGCGCATCAGCTTCTGGGCTTTTTCCGGATCGTTCCAGAAGGACGGGTCCTCGACGAGCGCGTTCAGCTCATCGGCGCGGGCGTTGGCGCGATCCCAGTCAAAGACGCCTCCGCAGCAACGCGACGGTGGTTTCGATCTGTTCGGACAGGGCGGCGATGTCGGGACGCATGGGGAAACTCCGGTGTGCGGGGAAAGGAAATCGGTGCGCCTGAGATATGTGGTTCGCGGCGTCGCCGCCAGTGCCGGGCGCCGCGGCGCGCGCGGGCTGCAACCGGGGCGGTAGGCCGCTCTGACGTCCTTGGTTGCACCTTCCGGGGCGCTCCTTTCGGAGACCATGACCCGCAATATTGACTATTTTCCTAATTACGGTTTCGCAACGCACTGCCCGGGTCGACGACGGGCCGAGGTGGCGCACATGCGGTGACGGATGACTGGAGCTGACTCCGAGCGGTCAGTCACGGTCGCGGCGGAGGCGAGGCGCTTACTTCGCCAACGAAGTAGTACCCGTCAAAACTTGTCTTACGCGACAAGGCCATGGACGGTTCCCCGCGAGACAGGCCATTGCTACGTTGTTCGTGTGCTGAACAGTCGACATCCTGCTTCGTGATCGGGCGATCCAGGCTTTGCGGGTCGACTTTCAGCACGCAGTTCCAGGCTGAACCTCCAGAATCTTCCATTTCAAGCGAGATGACGTCTTCAGGCCGCGCCAGTTGTGTCGCCATCGGGGCGAACTGAATCCCGCCGATGCTGACGGGCGCTTTCTGGGCATGTAGCGAACCCACGAGGATAACGACGTGGCGATAGTCTCGAACTGAAGCGGCCGCTCTGATGTTTTCCGCCTGCGCCGCTTCGTGGGGGCCCTGACCGGGCAGATGGGCGAACCGCTGAGTCTGCTCATCGTCTTTTGCACCGTTGAACGCGACGACATCGATGTCCGATCCGGCCCGTCGCAACGCATGCAGGCGGACAAGCATTTCGAGCATCGCCCGCGAGGCGACGCCATCCTCTCGTACGCCGAAAACACCCGGCAGTTCGGCGCGCAACGCAGAGAGAAAATCTCCCCGCGTCGCCCAGGCTCTCTGCAAATTTTCGTTTTGCGTGCTGGAGAGTTCGATCCCCAGAAGAACCGGTTCCGACGCCACTTGGCACACGAACTCTTGCACGGTGTGAGGGCTCTCGCGGGTACCGTGGGTCTCGCCAAAAATGAGGTATTTTCCTGCGCTCTCGCGAGCAACTTCCGACCAACCGGCGAGTGGCGCACATTGTCGTTGAGGAGACACTTGTACGTCAGGGTTCGCGCACCCGAGCAACAACAACGCGCCAAACGTCATCGCCCTGGTCATCCGCCCCTCCCGCTCAGACAGTGGAAGGTTGTGCCACCACTGCTCCACTGTCCAGCGTCCGCCGCCGGCAACTTGCCCAAGCGCCGACGCCCGTCTTGGAGGAATAGCCGCGTAGATACACGCCCGGGGCCGCCGCCTTCCCGCTGATCCGCTTGTTTCGCGGGCGACAGGAAAGACAGTCGATCCGTCAGCGGTGATCAAACGCCAATGGAACAAACTGCGCGAGCATCAGCTCCTCTTGGTCCCGAAAGTGGCCGGTCGCTGGGGTCTCGAACAAGGTGTCATAGCCGTGCGCCCGCAGTGCTTCGGCGTATCCGCGCGCCGCGCGCTGGCGCCCGACTTCGTAAAGGCCGGCGCTGATAAAGAAGTGCGCGCGGGTCGGCAGCGCAAAATGAGTATCCGTCAATCGCCGCCAAGACGGGGACAGGGCGATGGAGAGCCCAAATACATCCGGCCGACGAAGAGCCGCATACAGCGCAAATGAGCCTCCGTTGGAGAAGCCCTGAACAGCTCGCCGCGCGGGATCGGCGGAAACCCCGAACTCGCGCACGGCATAGGACACGAGTTCTTCGCTGAAGAACCTCAAATGCTGTTCGAAGCGTCCCTGGGCATTCTCGAAATCGGGAAGATAATCGGCAGCGCGAATGTCCACACCTAGGGAAGAGCGGTCTTCAACAATTCCCGCTTGCCCAGAGGCAGCGCCCACTAGGACCAGAGGTGGGATCGCACCCCCGTCGATCAGGGCCTCAATCAGTCCCGCTTGAGCCATGACATTCGCGCCGTCAGCCATGAAGATCGCCGGATAGGTCCGCGTTCTGTCATGTCCGGGCGGGAGATAGACAAATAAGCGCCGCGTTTCGTTGAGATTCTGGCTCCACAGCGTGCGCTCGAAGCGTTTGCCGCCTAACTCCTGTTTTGACGCGGGCGCGCGCGGCGCGAGAGGCCCACGCCAGACTGGCATTTCATCAGGCCGGAAGGTGCGACCTTCCTCGATCCAGGCCGGTGGAACAAAGCCCAGACTGGCGCGATCCAGCTCCGCGATGCGATACCGGGAAACCCAGATTCGTGACGCCCCGACACGAGCCATCGGCCCCTGCAGCGAACAACACAGCCGAACCTCGTCACGGGCCGATCGTGCAAACACAGTCAGATGGTCGCCGTCCCGCAAAACGGCAAACGGGCCATCACCGAGTGCAATGCCAGCGGCGGATTCGGTGACGTCGAGAACACTCAATCGGCAGGCTGCTGGCGGTTGCGGCGAAACAACTTGTTCGCACGGGGTGTTTTCATCATACGCGCGGAGCAGCGAGTTCTGTGCTCCGGCAAGCGGTGCGGAAGCGCAAGCCAGAAGCACGACAAATAGGCCTGCAACACATCGCATGAAAGCCTCAGCCAAGAACTCGCGAAATATTGATTGTACGGCCTACATGTTAGGTCAGGAAACGACGAAGACAATCCCGCGGGGTTGTCTACCGCATTCCACCCTGCGGCAACGCCGCCGGCCTCCTGCCCAACTCCACGCGCCCAGCGCGCTAGTACAGCCCGCCCAGCCCGTCGTCCTGGCGCGGCGTGCCGGGCGCGGCGGTCGGCGACACGCTTGGACCGCTTTCCGCGCCGGCGAACCCCGTCTCGCCGCGGCCGATGATGATCGGCGAGGAGGCGAAATCCTCGGTCGGTTCTGTGCCGGGCCGGAAGGCCTCGATGATGGTGTCGACGGTGCCCGCGTTCGGGACCTGGCCGGTGCGCGCGTCGATGCGCACAAGGCGAACGCCTGCCGGCGTGCGGAATGGCGTGTCGGTCTCGCGCTTCAGCGCTTCGGCCATGAAATCGCGGAAGATTGGCGCCGCGAGCCGTCCGCCGGTCTCGCCGTCGCCCAGCGTGCGCGGCGTGTCGAAGCCGACCCACACGCCGACCACGAGATCGGGCGAGAAGCCGATGAACCAGGCGTCCTTGTAGTCGTTGGTCGTGCCGGTCTTGCCGCCGAGCGTCTTGCCGACGCTCTTGACCACCGTCGCCGTGCCGCGGTCGACGACGCCCTGCGCCATCGAGACGACCTGATAGGCAGTGATCGGATCGATGACCTGCTCGCGCACGTCAGCGATGACAGGCGCGGCCTGCCCGCTCCACGCCGCCGCGCAGCCGTCGCAGGCGCGCTGGTCCTGTCGGCGCACGGAGACGCCGTCGCGATCCTGGATGCGGTCGATGAAGATCGGATTGATGCGCCGCCCGCCGTTGACCAGCATCGCGTAGGCAGTGGTCATGCGCAGCGGCGTCGTCTCGCCGACGCCGAGGCCGAGGGAATTCACCGCAAGGTTCGTCTTCGAGGGATCGTAAACGCCCAGCCGCGCGGCGAAGTTGAACACGCGCTCGGGCCCCATCTCGTACACAAGACGCGCGGTCATCGTGTTGAGCGAGCGCTCAAGGCCGACGCGCATCGTCGTCGGGCCGAGATAGCTGTCGCGATTGTAGTTGTCCGGCGCCCACACCGTGCCGTCGCCGGCCTCGACCGCGAACGGCGCGTCGTCGATGAGCGTCGCCGGCGTCAGCCCGCAGCCGCGCTGACCCTCCGCCGCACACGGCTCGAGCGAAGCGGCGTAGACCAGCGGCTTGAACGACGAACCGGGCTGGCGGCGCGCGTCGGTGACGCGGCTGAAGTCGCCGAGCCGGAAATCGTAGCCGCCGATCAGTGCAAGCACGCGGCCGGTGTGCGGGTTCATCGCGACGAGCGAGCCCTCCACTTGCGGCGTCTGGCGTAGATTGCAGCGCCCCTCCGACGGGCACTGCACGTAGATCGCCGCCCCGCTCGTGAGCGCGCGCTCCTTCTTGCCGCGCGCGCCTGCCGCGGCCCATTGTACGTCTTCGTTGGCGAGCTGACGCTGCGACCCGTCGGCGAGCGCGATGCGCACCTGTCCGCCCGAGACCCGCGTGACGACGGCCCGCGTCCAGTTGGTGAGCCGCGGCGGCGCAGCCACACCGCGAAGGGCCGCCTCCGCATCGCCATCGGCGGCGACGCGCGCCACCGGGCCGCGCCAGCCGTGACGCCGATCATATTGCTCAAGACCCTTGCGCAGCGCGCGTGCGGCCGCGACCTGCATGTTCGTGTCGAGCGTCGCGCGGATCGACAGGCCGCCTTCCTTCAGCGCCTTGTCGCCGAGCTGGGCGATGACTTCACGGCGGACCTGTTCGACGAAGTGCGCGGCGGCGACATACTTGTCCTCGGAGAGGCGGTTCACCGACACCAACGGTTCCTGGGACGCCTCGTCCGCCTCCTCGCGCGTGATGAACTTGTTCTCCACCATGCGAGACAGAACCCAGTTCCTGCGTGCGACGGCCCGCTCGTTCTTTGTCACGGGATCGTAGTTGTTCGGTCCCTTCGGCAGCGCGGCCAGGTACGCGGACTGAGCAAGCGTGAGCCGGTCGAGCGGCTTGTCGAAGTAGTTGAGCGCGGCCGCGCCGACGCCAAAGGCCTGCCGGCCGAGATAAATCTGGTTCACGTAGAGTTCGAGGATGCGTTCCTTGTCGAGCGCGCGCTCGATGCGCTGCGCCAGGAACGCCTCCTTGATCTTGCGCATGATGGTGCGGTCGCTCGTGAGCAGCATGTTCTTGGCGACCTGCTGCGTGATCGTCGAGGCGCCCTGCATCCGGTCGCCGGTGAAGATCGAGCCGATATTGCGCAGCGTGACGCGCGCCAGGCCCGCGTAGTCGAGGCCGGAGTGCTTGTAGAAGGACTTGTCCTCGGCCGAGATGAAGGCCTGCTTCACGTGATCGGGAATTTCCTGGATCGGCACGAACACGCGGTGTTCAGTGGCGAATTCCGCGATCAGACCGCCGTCGCCGGCGTGGACGCGGCTGGTCACCGGCGGGCGATAGTCCGCGAGTTGCTTGTAGTCCGGCAAGCCCTGCACCGCGACGGCGACAAGGACCACAAGACCGAGGACCACGGCGGCGGCGCCGGCGGCCATCACCATGAGCGCTTTGCGGATGAAATCCGGCGTCATCTGAAAAGACATGCGAGCGAACTCATCCGTTTTTGGGGCGCGAATATGGCCGAGGCTGCGCCGAAGGGATCGTTAACCGTTGGACAGATGCACCCGCCCCCCCGGCGCCATCTCTCAGCCCCGCCCCTCAGCGCCCCGCATAGGCGCGCGACCGGGCGAAGTAAACGTCGATCGAGTCCGCCACCGCGCCCATCATGCGCCGCCGGGTTCCCGCGTTGGCGAGGCGCGTCTCATCGCCCGCGTGGGTCAGGAAACCGAGCTCCAGCAACACCGCCGGAACGTCAGGCGCCAACAGCACGAAAAAGCCGGCGCTGCGGTGCGTGTTGCGCAGCAAGGGCGCCTCGCGGCCAAGCTCGGCGATCAGGTTCTGCGCAAATTCGGCGGACCGGCCGGTGGTCTCGCGCTGGGTCAGATCCACGAGGATGTTGTGCACCCGCGCGTCCCGGGGGGCGTCGCCGAGGTCCACATCCCAGTCCTGGCCCTCCATGAGGGAGCGGGCCCGGGCGCCGCCGCGATCGGAGAGCGTGTAGACGGACGCGCCGCTGGCGCGCGCATCGGCGTGCGAGTCCGCGTGCAGCGAGACGAAGAGGTCGGCCTGTTCGCGCCGGGCGATGGCGACCCGCTCCGGCAACGGAATGAACACGTCCGAGCCGCGCGTCAGTACGACCCGGTACCCGCCACGGGCTTCGAGTTGGTCGCGCAGGGCGAGCGCGGCCGCGAGAACGACCTCTTTCTCCCGTGTGCCGGCGCCGCCTTGGGCGCCAGGGTCCTTCCCGCCGTGACCGGCGTCGATGACGATCACCCGGTCCACCGAACGGATCAGGGGCGCCCGGGCTGGCGCTGGCGGCGGCCGCGAGGTCATCACGACCGGGGCAGACCGCACAGAGGCGTTCACGGTGCGGACCGGCGCCTGGCGCGGAGCGGACCACGCCGCCGTCGCGAATTCGATGGGCGCGGGCTGGGCGGCGGAGGGCGCCGCCGGGGACGCCGGGGCGCCGGAAGCAGGGGTAACCAGTTCGTAGACGAGCCGGGCAGTCGTGGGGGACCGCTCTTCCACCCGGCGGGCGCCGATGCGGGCTGCGGACACCAGATCGAACACCACGCGGATCGCCCCATCGGGGCGGCGGCCATGGCGCACGGCGCGCACGACGCCCGCGGGCGCCGCGTCGAGCCGGCCAACCGCCATGGAGGCGGGCACATCGACCACGAACCGGTCAGGGCCCGACAGGAGGAACGGACGCGTCTCGGTCGCCCGGTCCACCGTCAGGGCGATCAGGGTCTTGCCGGGCGCCGTTTCCACGTTCGCGCCGAGCAGGCGCACCGGCGCCGAGGCCGTCGCCGACGGGCTCGCCTGGACGCACAGCAGGGTCGCCAGACCCAGGCTCGCGATCGCGAAACGGGAGAAATGGTTCATGAATTCTGTACTCTACGAACGCAGAGCATAACCTGCAGACGCTTTCGGAAGTCTTTCGCAGCGGCGACTTTTCAACCTCTGCGAAATCGGGCAAGGATGCAGGGCGGCTCTCCTGAGCCGCATGAGTCGAGCCCGCCGGCGCCTCGGACGAGACGCGATCGGGCCTGCCTCCCCCTGCTTTGGCCTGTCGCACGGCGCTACTGAGCGCCCCGTCAGGAATAGCGTGTCGCCGGCCGCCCCTGAACCTGAACCAGGGCGTGGCCAGAACTGGAGTACGACGGTGCCCACCCCCGCCCGGCCCGACCGAACCGAGACCGCGTCCGCGGCATCGCTCGGCCGTGCGACCCGCGCGGCGCCGTCCTCCCCCTCATATTTGCGGCGCCTCGGGCCCCAGCGCGATCACCGCGCGCCCGCTCGCATGGCCGCCGCTGACGGAGCTTCGACCCATGGTCAAGAAAATGCTCATCGACGCCGCCCACCCCGAAGAGACCCGGGTCGTGGTGCTGGACGGACACCACGTTGACGACTTCGATTTCGAAACGCAGAATAAGAAACAGCTTCGCGGAAACATCTACCTCGCCAAGGTGACACGGGTTGAACCGTCGTTGCAGGCGGCGTTCGTGGAATACGGCGGCAACCGCCACGGCTTCCTCGCGTTCGGCGAAATCCACCCCGACTACTATTCCATTCCGGTCGCCGACCGCGAAGCGCTCAAGGCCGAGTTCGACGCCGTCGCGGAAGAGGACAACGGCGACGCCGAAGGTGCCGGCGAGGAAGACGAAGACGCGGTGGAGGAAAAGCGCCGCCGCATCCTGACGCGGCGCTACAAGATCCAGGAAGTGATCAAGCGCCGGCAGATCATGCTGGTGCAGGTCGTCAAGGAAGAGCGCGGCAACAAGGGCGCGGCGCTCACGACGTACCTCTCGCTCGCCGGGCGCTACTGCGTGCTGATGCCCAACACCGGGCGCGGCGGCGGGATCTCCCGCAAGATCACCCAGAGCGCCGACCGCAAACGCCTGAAGAAGATCGCCACCGATCTCGAAGTGCCGCAAGGCATGGGCCTGATCGTGCGCACCGCCGGCGCCAAGCGCACCAAGACCGAGATCAAGCGCGACTACGAGTATCT
>CAZGYQ010000083.1:0-15798 GCA_964530695.1 uncultured Caulobacteraceae bacterium | reverse complement strand
GGTCTGTCCCTCTCCCGCCGGCGGGAGAGGGACGAAACATCAGTGGTGCTTCTCTTCCGCAATCACCGGCAATTCCGGAAACTGGTGGAACGGCGGCGGCGAGGAGAGCGTCCATTCGAGCGTCGTGGCGCCTTCGCCCCACGGGCTTGCGTTCTCCGCCGCGTTCAGCTTGCGCCGGCGCAGGACGAACATGTCGAGCAGCATCACGAGGAAGACGAGCACGCCGACGGCGGTGATCACGTAGCCGTAGCTGGAGATCATGTTCCAGTGGGCGAAGCCCGCCGGATAGTCGGCGTAGCGGCGCGGCATGCCCTGCAGGCCGAGGAAGTGCTGCGGGAAGAAGACCGTGTTCACGCCGATGAACATGAGCCAGAAGTGCAAGCCGCCGAGGAAGCCTGAATACTTCAGGCCGCTCATCTTCGGCAGCCAGTAGTAGAAGCCGGCGAACACCGCGAACGTCGCCCCGAGCGACATCGTGTAGTGGAAGTGCGCGACCACGTAGTAGGTGTCGTGCAGCACGGTATCGATGCCGGAGTTGGCCAGCACGACGCCGGTGACGCCGCCGACCGTGAACAGGAAGATGAAGCCGATCGCCCACAGCATCGGCACCTTCAGGTCGATCGAGCCGCCCCACATGGTGGCGATCCACGAGAAGATCTTGATGCCCGTCGGCACCGCGATGATCATGGTCGCGGCGACGAAATAGGCTTCGAGCTCAAGGCCCATGCCGGTCGTGTACATGTGGTGGGCCCACACGATGAAGCCGATCACGCCGATGGAGACCATCGCGTAGGCCATGCCGAGATAGCCGAACACGGGCTTCTTCGAGAACGTCGACACGATCTGGCTGATGATGCCGAAGCCCGGCAGGATCAGCACGTACACTTCCGGGTGGCCGAAGAACCAGAACAGGTGCTGGAACATCACCGGGTCGCCGCCGCCGGCGGCGTTGAAGAAGTTGGTGCCGAAGTTGCGGTCCGTCAGCAGCATGGTGATCGCGCCCGCGAGCACCGGCAGCGACAGGAGCAGCAACCACACGGTCACCAGCACAGACCACACAAACAGCGGCATCCGGTGCAGCGTCATGCCCGGCGCGCGCATGTTGAAGATCGTAACGATGAAGTTGATCGACCCGAGGATCGAGCTGATGCCGGCCACGTGGATCGACAGGATCAGCAGGTCCATCGACGGCCCGCCGTGCAGCTGCGGACTGGTCGACAGCGGCGCGTAGAGCGTCCAGCCGCCGCCGAAGCCCGTGCCCATCGAGCCACCCGGCACCACCATCGACAGCACCGCCAGTCCCAGCGCCACCGGCAGCAGCCAGAACGAGATGTTGTTCATGCGCGGGAACGCCATGTCCGGCGCACCGATCATCAGCGGCACGAACCAGTTGCCGAACCCGCCGATCAGCGCCGGCATGACCATGAAGAAGATCATGATCAGCCCGTGGGCGCTCATGATCACGTTGTAGTTGTGCTCGTTGCCGAACACGATGCCGAGCACGCTCTGGCCGTTGAACACCTGCAGGCCCGGCTCGGCCAGCTCCCAGCGGAGCAACCCGGACATCGCGCCGCCCACCAGCCCCGCGACGATCGCGAAGATGAGGTACATCGTGCCGATGTCCTTGTGGTTGGTGGAGAACAGCCACCGGCGCGGATCATACGGGCTCGGCCGATGATCGGCATGCCCGTGTTCGTCAGCGTGCGCGGAAGGAGAAGTCGCCATGTTCGTCGCGTCCTGAGGAGAAATTATCGGCCGGGCGCGCCAGCAGGCGCAGGCGTGGTGGCGGGAAGAGCTTCGGGGGCGGCGGCCGGCGCGGCGGACGCGAGCTGGCCGCCCTTGGAGGTGATCCAGCGGTCGAACTCGGCCTGGCTGACCACCCGGACCTCGATCGGCATGAAGCCGTGATAGGTGCCGCAGAGTTCCTGGCAGAAGCCGTAGTACGTGCCTTCCTTCGGCACGTTGAACCAGGTTTCGTTGATCTTGCCCGGCACGGCGTCTTCCTTGATGCCGAACGACGGCACCGAGAAGGCGTGGATCACGTCATTGGACGTCACCAGCATACGCACGTTCACGCCCGCAGGCACGTACATGGGCTCGTCGACGGCCATGCGGAACGGGCGGTTCTGCGCTGTCGCGGTCTTTTCATCGAGCGGGAGCGAGGCGATGTCGACGCCCTGGTCGGGGTAGGAATAATCCCAGCGCCAGGCGTTGCCCGTCGCCTTGATGGTCAGCTGCGCCTGCGGGATCTGCTCCTGCTTGAACAGCAGCGGGAACGAGAACAGCGAGATGAACACCAGGATCAGGACCGGGACCACCGTCCAGATCACCTCCACCGTCACGTTGTGCGTGAATTTCCGCGGCGTGGGATTGGCGGCGCGGTTGTAGCGCAGCATCACGTACAGCAGCAGCGCGAGCACGAAGAGCGTGATCGGCGTGATGATCCACAGCAGCAGATCATGGAACTTGTGGATATCCGCTGCGACTTCCGTCGCCGCCGGCTGCAGGCCAATCTGCCCGTCCACAGGACCAACCACTGTTTGCGCTACCGCAAAGCCGCAGCCCAACACCGAAATTACAAGGGCCTGCGCGACGGCTGACCCAATTCGACCCATTTTCACGCGCCAGACTCCTAAAGCGCCTGTAACTGAAACTCGCGCCCGGCGCACTGGCGGGCGTATCGTCCGGGGCATATACATCGTCGCCCGACATGGCCATCCGCCACGCCGTTTTGTCGCAGTTCAGAATCGCGGCGCCAGAAGCGTCGTTTTCCCAAACCCAGTTTCGGGGGTGCTAGCATGGTCGGATACGCCATTCCAAGGCGTCCGGAGAAGAGCATTGCGGGCGGAGTCCCCGTCGCCATCAAGGTCACCGCGCTGGTCGCGGCAATGTTCGCGGCAATTTTCGCGGTCCCGGCGTTTGCGACCGGAAACGGCGACGACGCGTCGAACGACCGCTCGGAGCGCAACAAGGGCGCCCGCACCGTCGTCGGCGCGCCCGGGTCCGTGGAATGCGCCGCCGCCGCGGCCGCCGGCCGGCTGGACGACGAAGCCATCGCCGCGTGCGACCGCGCCATCGCCGCCGAACGGCTCAGCCGCCCCAACAAGATCGCCACCCTGATCAACCGCGGCGCGATCCACCTGCGCCGCCGGGCCGGCGAACTCGCGCTGGCGGACTTCGAGGCCGTGATCGCCCTGGAGCCCCGCAACGCCGAAGGGCACCTCAACCGCGGTGCGGCGCTGGTGATGGTCGGCCGTCCCGGCCCCGCCGTCGCCGCGATCACCACCGCCCTCGGCTACGGCGTCCGCTATCCCTACAAGGCCTATTTCAACCGCGGCGCGGCCCGCGAGGCCCTTGGCGACGTCCGCGGCGCCTACGAGGATTACAACACCGCGCTGACCATCCAGCCGGATTGGGGTCCCGCGGAGGCGGAGCTCGCGCGCTTCGTGCGCGGCCGCCGCGAGCGGCTGGCCTCCCAGCTCGGCGAGCGGTCCGAGCAAACCGGCCGCCCCTGATCCTCCCGCCTGAAAAAGAGGTAACGCTGCGCGCCGGAATGGCCCTTCGCGCAGAGCACGAACTGGCGTAGCCTGCGACCCAGTTCAGGGAGGTTTTCCATGCGTCTGAACACGCCTGCCGGGGCGCTCGTCTCGCTCACCGCTTCCGCCGCAGCCGTCCTGGCCCTGCTGGCCCCCGCTCACGCCGCCTCGAGCGTCATCGGCCCCGGGCCCGCCCGGGCCTGCTTCGAGGCCGCCGACTCCGGGCGCGCCGACATGTCGGCGCTGCTGGATTGCGACACCGCGGTCTCCAGCCAGGAGCTCAACACCCGCGACCGGACGGCCACCGTCGTGAACCGCGGCGTCATCTATCTGCTGCGCCGCGACGCCCGGAGCGCGCTGCAGGATTTCGACCGCGCCATCGCCTGGCAGCCGGACCTTGGCGAGGCGTATGTGAACCGCGGCGCGGCGCTGATCCTCGTGGGCGACTACCGCGGCGCCATCGCCGCCATCAACCAAGGCCTCGAACTCGGCGCCCAGGACCCGCACGAGGCCTATTTCAACCGCGCCATCGCCCACGAGAAACTCGACGACACGCGCGCCGCCTACGCCGACTATCGCCGCGCCGCGGTGCTGAAGCCCGACTGGACCCTGCCGCAGCAGGAGCTGGCGCGCTTCACGGTGACCAGCGCGCGGTAGGGTCGGTCAGCACGGAATCCCGCCGGCCCCTGTCCCTGCCCGACCAGGTGCGGGCGGGCTTGGGCCGCCACAGCCAAAAAACACGGGCCACCGCCCGTTCACCACCTTTCCCCCTTGCGCGCGGGCGAATGCGCCTTATCATTTATCGATAAGGACCCGCTGCCAGATGGATGGCCGTCAGGGGGTTGATCGCCCTCCGGCGATCCGGGTCCCTCGGAGTGCCTGTCTTGAAGCAGTTCCTCATTACGGTGGCCGGCGTGCTCGTCGGGCTCATCCTGTTCATCGTCGTCGTGCCGATGGTGCTCATTTCGTCGCTGGCCAGTTCGGCGTCCTCGCGGCACGCCGAATCGATGCCGAAGGCCATCGTGCTCGGCATGGACCTGCGCGAGCCGGTCACGGACGGGCCATCCACCTCGCCGTTCCACTTCGACGGCGGGACATCGGTGACCGACATCGTCGAGAAACTGCAGGCCGCATCGACCGACGGCAAGGTCAAGGGCCTCTACATCCGCGCCGCCACCAGCGGCATCGCGCCGGCGCACGCCGAGGAAATCCGCGACGCGATCGCGAAGTTCCGCGCTGCCGGCAAGTTCGTCGTCGCGCACATCCAGAATGACGGCGTCCGCACCTCGATCTTCGGCTACGTCGCCACCGCCGGCGCCGACGAACTGTGGCTGCAGGACGCCAGCGAAATGATGCCCATGGGCATCACTGCGGAAGAGACCTTTTTCGCCGATACGCTGAAGCGTTTCCACGCCACCGCCCAGTTTGAAACCCGCGAAGAGTACAAGACCTTCGCCGACCAGTTCACGCAGTCGGGCTTCACCCCCGCCAACCGTGAATCCACCACCTCGCTGCTCACCAGCCTCTATGACCGCGCCATCGTCGCGATCGCAGAAAGCCGCAAGGATCGCGGCCTGACGCCGGCGCTCGTGCGCGCAGCCATCGAAGCGACGCCCTACTCCGGCGAGGACGCGCTCGCGCGCAAGCTCGTCGACAAACTCGGCCGGCCGGAAGACGCCGAACTCGCGGCCATCGAGCGCGGCGGCGGCGTGGACACCGCCGATATCGTCGAGTTCGCCAAGTACGAGCCGAAAGAGTCCGACGGCCCGGTCATCGCGCTGGTCGGCGGCGAAGGCGCCATCGTCACCGGCATCGATGAATCCTCGCCGTTCAGCGACGAGCCGATGATGAACGGCGACGAAATCGCCGAGGCCATCCTCGACGCCGCCAACGACGAGGACGTGAAGGCGATCGTCTTCCGCGTCTCCTCGCCGGGCGGCTCGGTGGTCGGCTCCGACCAGATCTGGCACGCCGTCGAAACCGCGCAGAAGCGCGGCAAGAAGGTCGTCGTGTCGATGGGCGCCTACGCGGCGTCGGGCGGCTACTACGTGTCCGCGGGCGCCGACGAAATCGTCGCCTGGCCGACGACGATCACCGGCTCCATCGGCGTTGTCGGCGGCAAGATCGTGATCGGCGACGCCATGCGCCACTATCTGTCCACGCGCACGGAGACGATCCAGGTGGGCTCGCCGGTGGCGAACTTCTTCACCGCCGATCACGCCTTCAACCAGGCCGAACGCGCCGCGTTCTCCGGCTTCATCGACCGCGCCTACGCCGACTTCATCAAGCTCGTCGCCGAAGGCCGCGGCATGACGCCCCAACAGGCGCGCGAAGTCGCCAAGGGGCGCGTCTGGACCGGCGCGCAGGCGCGCGACCTCAAGCTCGTCAACACCTTCGGCGGCCTCGCCGTCGCGGTGGAACGCGCGAAGGCGCTCGCCGGCATCAAGGCGGAGACCGCCGTGTCGCTGCGCCGCTTCCCGGAACAGAAGAACCCTCTCGAGGCGATCCAGGAAATGTTCGGCGTCTCCGCGCAGAACGCGCGTGCGGCCGCCGTGCTCGGCGCGGTGATGGGCGATGCGCGCGTCTCGCGCGTCCTGCGCGAAACGCTGGACGACCGGCGCAACGTGCGCGCGGAAACCGCGCTCGAAGTGCGCTGAACCAGACGCAAGCGTGAACGGAAGCGGCGGGCCGGAAGGTCCGCCGTTTTCCGTTCCACGCGATGAAGGCGCTACGCCGCCTCGGACATAACGCGATTGCGGCCGGTCTGTTTGGCCTTGTAGAGCGCCTCGTCGGCGCGCTTGAGCAGGCGTTCGGCGCTGTCGGCGCCGACGGCGGAGACCGCCACGCCGATGCTCACCGTGACGTCGATGCGCTCGAGACCGCCACGGATCACGAAGGGCGCGCCGGCGACGTGTCGGCGCACCCGTTCGGCCACAAGGCACGCATAGTCCCCGCGGGTGCCCGGCATCACCACGACGAATTCCTCCCCGCCATAGCGGCAGGCGATGTCGACCGGGCGGAAATTCGTCGCCAGACGGGCCGCGAATTCCTTGATCACCTCGTCGCCGACGTCGTGGCCGTAGGTGTCGTTGATGCGTTTGAAATAATCGATATCGGCGACCATCAGCGACACGGGTTCGCCGCCGCGGCGCGCGCGCTGCACGAGCGGTTCGAGCTGACTGTTCAGATAACGGCGATTGAAGAGGCCCGTCATCTGGTCGGTAACGGCGAGTTCGAGGCTTTCATCCAGCGACTGGCGCAGCGCCTCCACATAGCGGCGCCGCTTCACGAGAGAACGCGCGCGCGCGGCCAGCTCGTCGGGATCGATCGGGCGGTAGATGATGTCGTGGGCGCCCAGCTCAAGCGCACGCACGGAGCGCGCGGGATCGTCGGGATCGACGACGGCGAGGATCGGCACCCGCTTGGCGCCGTCGCCGGAGTGCAGACGCGCGATCAGCTTGAGGCCGTCGAAACTCTCGGCGGTCACGGACACGACAAAGAGATCGAGCCCCCCGTTCGCCTCGTCCGCATCGCCCATCATGACGACCGTGTGTTCGGCCTCAAGCGCGCGACGGATCTTGTCGGCCTGACGTTTCGCATCGTCGATGACGAGGATGCGGCCGCCCAGGCCGCCATCGCCCCAGGCATCCTTCTCGATCAGACCGATGCGGCGGCCCGACGCCTCCCGCGAACGCAATTCGTCGATGACCACCTTGAGACGCGCAAGGCTGCGCACGCGCGCGAGCAGCTGCACATCATCGAACGGCTTGGAGAGGAAATCCTCCGCGCCCGCCTCCAGGCCGCGCACGCGATCCTCGCGCTGGTCGAGCGCGGTGACCATCACCACCGGAATGTGTCGTGTCTCGGGATCGGACTTCAGCCGCCGGCACGTCTCGTAGCCGTCCATGCCCGGCATCATGACGTCGAGCAGGATGATGTCGGGCTGTTCGCGCCAGGCCTTGAGCAGGGCTTCCTCGCCGCGACTGGCGGTGATGACCTCATAGTATTCGGCGCCGAGCTTGGCCTCAAGCAGGCGGAGGTTGGCCGGCACATCGTCGACGGCGAGGATGCGGGCGCTCATCGCGAGCGATCCTCAGGCCGCGTACTTGCGGACGGTTTCGAGGAACGTCTGGATCGAGATCGGCTTCGACAGGTACGCCTCGCAGCCCTCCGCGCGGATGCGCTGCTCGTCGCCACGCATCGCGAATGCGGTGACGGCGACCACGGGAATTGATTTCAGACCCGCGTCGGCCTTGAGCTGGCGCGTGATGTCGAGGCCGGAGATGTCCGGCAGCTGGATGTCCATGATGATCAGCGACGGATTGTGCTGGCGCGCAAGCTCAAGCACGCCCCTGCCGTCGCGCGTCTTCACGGTCCGGTAGCCATAGGCCTCAAGCAGATCGTTGAAGAGCTTCATGTTGAGCTCGTTGTCTTCGACGATCATGACAGTCTTGGTCATCGCGTGCGGGCCGCTTTGGGCGACCCCTCCGACGGACGCCGCATGGCTATCCCACCCTGCGATGTGCTTAACCTCGAGGGCTTAATCAAGCCTTGCTCCGGGACCGGCTGCGTTAGGATTTGGCATGAGGATCGGGATAGATCTGGGCGGAACCAAGATTGAGGGCATAGCCCTTGACCGCCAAGGGGTCGAGCGCGCACGCCGGCGCATCGCCTCCCCGCAGGGCTATGCGGGCGCGATCGAAGCGATTCGCGGGCTCGTGGGCGCGCTGGAGGCCGACTCGGGCGCGCCAGTCCGCGCCGTGGGCGTCGGCATGCCCGGATCGATCTCGCCGCACACGGGCCTCGCCCGGAACGGCAACTCCATCTGGCTCAACGGCAAACCCTTCGCGAAGGAACTGCAGGCCGCGCTCGGCCTGCCCCTGCGCTGCGAGAACGACGCCAACTGCTTCGCCCTCTCGGAAGCCACCGACGGCGCGGGCGCCAGCGCGCAGATCGTGTTCGGCGTCATCCTTGGCACCGGCTGCGGCGGCGGCGTCTCCATCGACGGGCGGGTGCTCACGGGAGCGGCGGGCGTCGCCGGCGAATGGGGCCACAACCCGTTGCCCTGGCCCGCCCCCGACGAGTACCCCGGTCCGCGCTGCTGGTGCGGCAAGGACGGTTGCATCGAACAGTGGGTCTGCGGCCCCGCGTTCGCGAAGGACCACGAGCGCATCACTGGCGAACGCATGACGCCGCGCGAGATCGAGGCGCGCGCCGACGCCGGCGACGCCGCCGCCATCGCCTCCATCGACCGCCTGTGCGGCCGGATCGCGCGCGGGCTCTCGGCGATCATCAACGTGATCGACCCGCACGTGATCGTCCTGGGCGGCGGGGTGTCGAACATCGCAAGGCTCTACGAGGACATTCCCCTGCGCCTGCCGCGCTACGTGTTTTCAGACCACGTGGCGTCAAAGGTGGTGAAGAACATGCACGGCGATTCCAGCGGCGTGCGCGGCGCGGCCTGGCTCTGGCGCGCCGACGAGATCGCCTGAGGCGGCGGCGATGACCGAGGCACTGTGCCGCGATTGCGCCTCGGTCGTCGCTGCGGAACGCTGCGATGCGTGCGGGTCTGACCGCACCGTGCGGCATGAGGAATTGCGGGCGCTGTCCATCGCCCACCTCGACTGCGACGCCTTCTACGCCCAGATCGAGAAGCGCGACGATCCCTCCATCGCCGCCAAGCCGGTCATCGTCGGCGGCGGCCACCGCGGCGTCGTCTCCACCTGCTGCTACGTGGCGCGCGCGTTCGGCGTGCGCTCCGCGATGCCCATGTTCAAGGCGCTGAAGCTCTGTCCGCAGGCCGTGGTGGTGAAGCCGGACATGGCGAAGTACGCGGCGGTCGGCAAACAGGTGCGCGAAGCGATGCGCGCGCTCACGCCGCTGGTGCAGCCGCTCTCCATCGACGAGGCCTTCATGGACCTCACGGGCACCGAGGCGCTGCATGGCGGACCGCCGGCGAAGACGCTCATCGCATTGCAGAACCGCATCGAGGCGACGCTCGACATCACGGTCTCGATCGGGCTCTCGTTCAACAAGTTCCTCGCCAAGACCGCCTCCGATCTCGACAAGCCGCGCGGGTTTTCCGTGATCGGCAGGGCCGACGCGCTCGACTTCCTCGGCCCCCGCGGCGTCGGCACACTGCCGGGCGTGGGCCCCGCGGGCGTCGCATCGCTCGAACGCGCGGGCTTCCGGCGGATCGGCGACATCCGCGCCGCCGGCATGAAGGCGATGATCGCGAAGTTCGGCGACTGGGGCATGCACCTCTACCGCCTCTCCGTCGCCGACGATCCGCGCAGGGTCGACCCCGACGGCGAGCGCAAGAGCGTGTCGGCGGAGACGACGTTTTTTGCGGATGTCTCCGATCACGCGGCGTTGGAGGACATCCTCTGGTCGCTTTGCGAAAAGGTCTCCACGCGGGCCCGCGCCGGCGAGACCGCCGGGCGCACGATCACGCTGAAGCTGCGTCGCGCCGATTTCCGCATCATCACGCGCCGGCGCACGCTGGGCGAGCCCACGCTCCTGGCGCATCGCCTGTTCGAGACCGGCCGCGCGCTGCTCGCCGCCGAACCGCCGGGCGTCGCTTACAGGCTCATCGGCATCGGCCTCTCCGACCTCGCCGACGCGGGCGAGGCCGACAAGGGCGACCTCATGGACACCGACACCCCGCGCCGCGCCGCCGCGGAAGCCGCCGTCGCCAGGGCGCGCGCGAAGTTCGGGAGAGGCGCTGTCATCTCCGGTCGCAGCCTGAAGACGGAGGACGACAAGGACGATCCGAAGCCGGACTGACGCCGCTGCGTTGGCGCCCTTGAACCGCGCCGCCCCCCCGCCGATAAGGCGGCGAACAGTTTTTGGGATTCTCTCCATGTCACGCATCGAAGCCCGCCTCGCGGAACTCAACATCACGCTGCCGACGCCGCCCGCGCCGGTCGCGTCCTACGTGCCCTTCGTCATTGTCGGCGGCCTCGCCCACATTTCCGGACAGGTGAGCGTGGATGCATCCGGCGGAATCAAGGGCAGGCTCGGCAAGGATGTCTCGCTCGAGCAGGGCCAGGCGGCGGCGCGCCTGTGCGGGCTCAACATTCTGGCGCAACTGAAGGCGGCCTGCGACGGCGACCTCGACCGCGTCATCCGCGCGGTGAAGCTCGGCGGCTTCGTCAACGTCACATCGGACTTCAACCCGATCCCGCAGGTCGTCAACGGCTGTTCGGACCTCATGGTCGAAGTCTTCGGCGACGCGGGCAGGCACGCGCGCGCGGCCGTCGGCGTCGCGAACCTGCCGATGGGCTTCGCCGTGGAAGTCGACGGGCTCTTCGCCATCGCGAGCTGATGCGCCTCGACAGCGAACGCCTGCGCCCCACATAATCGCGCATGGCTGACGGCGCGCGCGACAGGATCGAGATCACCATCGCCCCGCGCCTGGCGGGCGTGGACGCCGCACAGTGGAATGCGCTCGCCAATCCCGCCGGCGGACGCCGCGACCCGTTCGTGACGCATGCGTTTCTCGCCACGCTCGAAGAGGCGCGCTGCGTCGGCGAGGATACCGGCTGGGATCCCTGTCACCTGCTGGCGCATGAGGGCAAGGCGCTGGTCGGCGCGATGCCGCTCTACGCAAAGCACCATTCCTACGGCGAATACGTCTTCGATCACGCCTGGGCGGACGCGATGCGGCGCGCGGGCGGGCGGTATTATCCGAAGCTGCAGTGCGCCGTGCCCTTCACGCCCGTGTCGGGTCCCCGCATCTTCGCGAAGACCGACGCGGTGCGCGACACGCTGATCGCCGGCGCCAGGGAGGCCGCGCGCAAGCTCAAGGCGTCATCGGTCCACATCACCTTCCCCACGCACGACGAATGGGCCCGCGCGGGCGAGCTGGGCTACCTGCAACGCACCGGCGTGCAGTTCCACTGGGCGAACGAAGGCTACAGGTCCTTCGACGACTTCCTCGCCGCGCTTTCCTCAGGCAAGCGCAAGAACATCCGCAAGGAGCGCGCCCGCGCGCAGGAGGGGCTCACGATCCGGCGCCTGCAGGGCGACGAGATCACGCCGACGTACTGGGATTTTTTCTTCCGCTGCTACATGGACACGGGCTCTCGCAAGTGGGGCAGCCCGTACCTCAACCGCACATTCTTCCACCTGCTCGGCGACCGTATGCGCGACGACTGCGTGCTGTTCGTCGCGGAGGAAGACGGCCGTCCGGTGGCGAGCGCGCTCAATCTCGTCGGCTCCGACACCATCTACGGCCGCTACTGGGGCTGCACGCGCGACATCCCCTTCCTTCATTTCGAGCTCTGCTACTATCAGGCCATCGACTACGCCATCGAGCATGGCCTGCGCCTCGTGGAAGCCGGCGCGCAAGGCGAACACAAGCTGCTGCGCGGCTATGCGCCGGTCGCGACGTATTCCGCGCACTGGATCGAGCATCGCGGCCTGCGCGATGCGGTGGCGCAGTTCCTCTCGGCCGAAATGCCCGCCGTCGCGCACGAGATCGAGGCGCTCAACGACCACACGCCCTTCAAGAAAAGTGAATAGAGAGACCCAACCATGAGCCTCCACGGCGCCTACGACACCGCCAACATCTTCGCCAAGATCATCCGCGGCGAAGCGCCGTGCTTCAAGGTGTTCGAGGACGAGGTGGCGCTCGCCTTCATGGACCTGTTCCCGGTGGGGCGCGGGCATACGCTGGTGATCCCCAAGCGCGCGCAGGCGCGCAACCTGCTCGACCTGCCGGCCGCGGAGCTTGGCCCGTACATGGAGCGCGTGCAGCGCGTGGCGTCGGCGCTGGCGAAGGCGCTGGAGCCGGACGGCGTGGCGGTCTGGCAGTTCAACGGCGCGCCGGCGGGGCAGACCGTTTTCCACCTCCATTTCCATCTCATCCCGCGATGGGAGGGCGTCATGCTGGGGCGACACGGCCAGACGCCGATGGCCGACAAGGAAGAGCTGACGAAGCTCGCGGCCGAAATCGCCGCCGCGATGTGAGCGCAGTCACCGCCTTTTAACGCGCGCGCGGCATCATCTGCGTCCATGAGCGCATACGTCTACGTCATCGCCACCGACGCGCCGACCGGCCGCCGCACCTATGTGGGCTGGACGGTGGACATCGAGCAGCGGCTGGCGCGCCACAATGCGGGGCGCGGCGCCAAATCCACGCGCGGGTGCACCTGGGTGCTTCTCTACGCCGAACGCTTCGACAGCCGCCGCGACGCGATGAGCCGCGAATGGCATCTCAAGAAGGATCGCCGCTTCCGGGCCGGGCTCACGCGACCGGAGGCGCAACCGCTCTGCGCCTGAACCATTCGTAGAGCACCGCCGCCAGCAGCACGGCGAACACCGCGAGCGCAAAACGCTCGCCCGGATAGTCGTTCGGCGCGGATTTCACAAACTGGGACTCCACGATCTGCCCGCCCGTCTTCAGCAGCTCGAACGCAAGCAGCGTCGGCGCAAACCCGCGCGCCTTCAGCGCGACCCAGAGATCGAGCGCGCCCGCGGCGATCTGGCTCGCGCCGATCGCCCCGATTAAGAACAGGATGGCATCGCGCCCGTCGACGAGGTTGAAACCGCCGATCGATTCAAGGCCGCCGTCCGGCGCAAACGCATGGATCGATCCGCGCCCGAGGTTGATCAGGCCAAGCACGCCGAGAACGATCAGCGTTGTCCGCGCCGGCGCACGCGGCATCAGAACGCGTCCATCTGCGGCTTGGTGCGGATGTTGAGCTGGCCGGCGAGGCCCGCCGTGCGGTGATGTTCGATGGCGTGGTATTCCGGCGAGGTCGCCATCTGCTGGAACGCCGCCAGCGAGGGATACTCCGCGAGCGCCACCGCATCCCAGAGATCTTCCACCTCGCCGAGCATGAGGCCCGTCACCTTCGCGCTGAATCGCACGCGTCCGCCGAGGGCGTGCACGAGTTTCGCCACTTCGACGCCATAGCGGTTATAGGCCTCCTGCCCCGTCATGTCCGGGTTCGAGCCGTCGGCGTATTGCGCCTTCGGCTTGAACTTCAGCAGGTTGACCATCACGAACGGGCCGTCCTCGGGCGCGCCGAAGAAAGCCTGCGCCTGTTGCGGGCTCGGATAGACGGCGTTCTCGACTTTCATGGCGTCAGCTCCGCGTTGTCGTGATGAAGGCGTGCAGGATGTCGGCGAGTTCGTCGGACGCGTCTTCCTGCAGGAAATGTTTCGCGCCGACGATCGTGCGGTGCGGCTGGCCCTTCGCGCCGGGCACGCGCTCCTGGAAGACGCGCTCGCCGCCCTTCGTGACGGGGTCTGAATCGCTGAACGTGGTGAGGAACGGCTTGTCGAACTTTTCCAGCACCGCCCACGCGGCCATGTTCTCCGCGACCGAAGGATGTTCCGGCGAGATCGGCACGAGCGTGGGAAACTGCCGCGCGCCTTCCTTGTAGCTCTCGTCGGGATAGGGCGCGTCGTAGGCCGCCTTTTCCGCGTCGGTCATCGCGCGCGCGACGGCGCCCTGGATGATGAAGCCCGTCGGAAACGTCGGAGTCTTCTGGCTGAACTCAAGCCATGCCTGAAAGCCCGGGCCGACCGTCGCGCCGGTGGGCAGGCCCGTATTCCCCACGACGACGCGCGCGAACCGCTCGGGAAACGCCGCGACCAGCCGCAGCCCGATGAGCCCGCCCCAGTCCTGGCAGAAGAGCGTGATGTTCTTCAGGTCCTGCTTCGCCAGCCACGCGCTCATCCACGCGACATGGCGCTCGTAGGTGTAGTCCGCGCGCGCCGCGGGCTTGTCCGAGCGACCGAACCCGACGAGGTCCGGCGCTATCGCGCGATGTCCATTCGCCGCGAGTTTCGCGATCATCCTGCGATAGAGAAACGACCACGACGGCTCGCCGTGCATGAGCAGCACGGGCGCGGCGTCCGCCGGCCCTGCTTCGACGTGCGCGATGCGCAAGGCCGTACCGTCCGCATCGACGATCTCGGTGTAGTGCGGTGCATATGGAAAATCCGGCAGCGCGGAAAACCGGTCGTCCGGCGTTCTCAGGACCTGCATGATCTCTCCCCCCTGTCGCGGCGCGCGGCACTGCAGCCGACGCGCATTTTTATGACACTCATCGTGTCAATATACGCATCCCGGGCCAGCGCAAGAAAAAAGGCGGCCCTCGCGGACCGCCCCTTCCATTACTGCGCCAGTTCCGTCTGCTTCGGAGCGCCCGCCCCTCCGGGGCGGACATCCTGGAGGTAGGTGAAGGCGAGCTTGTCGTTGTCGGCGGGATCGATGTCGATCTTGACGATGCCGCCTTCCTTCAGCGCGCCGAACAGGAGTTCGTCGGCCATGGGCTTCTTCACGTGCTCGGCGATCACGCGCGCCAGCGGTCGGGCGCCGAACGCTTCGTCGTAGCCGCGCTTGACGATCCAGTCCGCGGCCGCGTCCGTGATCTCGATCTGGACGTGGCGCTCCTGAAGCTGCGCCTCGAGTTGCAGGATGAACTTCTGCACCACGTTGCGCACGACTTCCGCCGGCAGGCTGCCGAAGCTGATGACCGCATCGAGCCGGTTGCGGAATTCCGGCGTGAACAGACGCTGGATCGCCTCGGTGTTCTCGAAGTCCTTCTTGCCGGCGCCGAAGCCGATGCCGAGCTTGGCGGCGTCCGATGCGCCCGCGTTCGTGGTCATGATCAGGATGACGTTCCTGAAATCCACCTTCTTGCCGTTCGCGTCGGTGAGCACGCCGTTGTCCATCACCTGCAGCAGGATGTTGAACAGGTCCGGGTGCGCCTTCTCGATTTCATCGAGCAGCAGCACCGAGTGCGGGTGCTGGTCGATGCCATCGGTGAGCAGGCCGCCCTGATCGTAGCCGACATATCCGGGAGGCGCGCCGATGAGGCGGCTCACGGTATGGCGTTCCATGTACTCCGACATGTCGAAGCGCAGGAGCTCGATGCCCATGATGTTGGCGAGCGAGCGCGCCACTTCCGTCTTGCCGACGCCGGTGGGGCCGGCGAACAGGTAGCAGCCGATCGGCTTTTGCGGTTCGCGCAGACCCGCGCGCGCCATCTTGATGGCGGCGGCGAGCTGGTCGATCGCCTTGTCCTGGCCGAACACGACGCGCTTGAGGTCCTGGTCGAGGCACTTCAGCATTTCCGCGTCGTTCTTGGAGACCGACTTCGGGGGAATCCGCGCCATGCGCGCGACCACTTCCTCAACGTCGGCGACGTCGATCACTTCCTTCCGCTTGTCCGGCGCCAGCAGCATCATCGAGGCGCCCGTCTCGTCGATCACGTCGATCGCCTTGTCCGGCAGCTTGCGGTCG
>CAZGYQ010000082.1:0-16072 GCA_964530695.1 uncultured Caulobacteraceae bacterium | reverse complement strand
CGATCGCGGTCTTGCCGACGCCGGGGTCGCCGACGAGCAGCGGATTGTTCTTCTGACGGCGGCACAGGATCTGGATCGCGCGCAAGACCTCGGCTTCACGGCCGATGAGCGGATCGATCCGTCCCTCCTTGGCCTTCTTGTTGAGGTTCACGCAATAGGCGGCGAGCGCGTCCGAGCCCTGCTTGGCGCGTTCCTCCTCACCCTCGCTGGCGCCGCGCGCCGCGCGCGGCTGCGAGGCGCCCGGCTTCTTGGCGAGGCCGTGGCTGATGTAGTTGACCGCGTCGTAGCGGGTCATGTCCTGCTCCTGCAGGAAGTAGGCGGCGTGGCTCTCGCGTTCGGAGAAAAGCGCGACCAGCACGTTCGCGCCGGTGACCTCGCGCTGGCCGGAGCTGTCGACGTGCAGCATCGCGCGCTGCAGCACGCGCTGGAAACCGGCGGTCGGGCGCGCCTCCTCGTTGGCGTCCGTTTCGACGATGAGGTTCTCGAGCTCGTTCTCAAGGTAGGTGTCGAGGCTGATGCGCAGGCGGTCGAGATCGACCTTGCAGGCGGTCATCACCTGGGCCGCATCGTCATCGTCGATCAGCGAAAGCAGCAGGTGCTCGAGCGTCACGTACTCGTGCCGGTGCTCGTTGGCGAGCGAGAGCGCGCGGCGGAGGGTGTTTTCGAGAGTGCGCGAGAAGGTCGCCACGGCGCTCTATTCCTTTTCCATCGTACATTGCAGCGGATGTTCGTTCCGCCGGGCCAGATCCATCACCTGCGAGACCTTGGTCTCCGCGACCTCGTAGGTGAAGATCCCGCAGACGCCGACGCCATGCTGGTGAACATGCAGCATGATGTGCGTGGCCTCGTCACGGTCCTTGTTGAAGATCCGTTCGAGGACAAAAATCACGAACTCCATCGGCGTGTAGTCGTCGTTCAGGAGGACCACACGATAGAGCGAGGGCTTTCTGGTCCGGGTTCGGGTGCGGGTGGAGACGTCGCGCTCCCCTTCCTCCCCATCATCGTTCCAGTCATCGCTCATCGTGCATCTTCCTGCGTCTGCCGGCCGCTTCACCGAAGGTCGACCATCGGACGCTTCGATTAAATATGATGAAGACGGCGCTTTGAAAGCCCTTGACGCTGCTTGACCGGCAATCTTGCACGCCTGCGCCGGCTCGGCGGGCGGTCTGGCGGGCGCTGTCCAGGGATCGGGCGCCTGCGGCGGCGGCTGATTCGGCCTGTCTCATTCCCGCACCGTGCCCCTACCGTAGCGGAAGGGCATCATTGATGATGTTTAACCGGCTGTTCGGAAACGCAAAAACGGGCCCGACCGATCGGCCGGGCCCGTTAATGTTTTGCAGTCGCGAAACTGCGGCGCGGCTTAGCGGCCGGCGCCGGTCTGCATCAGGCTGGAGACCGCGGTCACGCGCTCGTTCAGCGGCGCGATGGCGTCCTTCGACAGGCCCGTCACCAGCTCCGCCATCTTGGTCGCTTCGGCGACGTAGGCCTCGAACGCCGACTTCGCGTAGGCGGCCTGCTTTTCAGCGACTTCCTGCACGGACTTGGAGCCCATGATCGCCTTGGCGGCGGCCACGTGGTTTTCCATGGCGGACTTGGAGTACGACGCCGCGCGCGCCGAAAGCGCTTCAAAACCCTTGGCCGCCACGGTCGCGGAGGCGACGAAGGCTTCCACGTTTTCCTTGCCGAAGGCGCCGACTTCCGACATCGCCGTCATCGTGCGCTCGATGTTTTCGCTCATCTTTTCCTGACCCACGGCCGTCATGGCCTGAAAGGTCTGGGTCGCCTGGTCGGCGGCGTTCTGGGCGGTCTTGGCTGCCTTCACTGTGGCCATGGTAAACTCCTCGGGTGCGGGTCAGGGCCGCGGCGGAGGCCGCCGGGCCAATTCAGGGGACGCCGTCGCGTCTCCGCGCCGGTGTGAGTCAGGATTTCTCATGCTGCATGTGCGAAGTCAAGGGTGTTTTTGTTGCGATGCAGCATGACCATGATTTAGGCGCCGCACCGCTTCGCCAGCGCAACAACAGCGGCGGCGGCATTCACGACTCGTCAAACTCCGTTGCGATATGCTTCTCCTGTGATTGGCCGCGTTCTTGCTTGATCGGAGCCCTATGACCAACCCGTACCGGCTCTCTTTCCGTCTGGCCGCCGGCGCAGCGTGCGCCGCCGCGACGCTCAGCCTCGCACCCGCGGCGTGGGCTGATCGCTACGCCGCGATCGTGGTGGACGCGTCCACGAACGAAGTGCTTCACTCCGATCAGGCGGACGCCATCCGGTACCCGGCGTCCCTGACCAAGATGATGACCCTGTACATGCTCTTCGAGGCCATGGAGCAGGGCGAGATCCGGCTGTCGGACACCATCGAGGCGTCCCGCCGCGCCCAGAATCAGCCCCCCTCCCGCCTCGGCCTGCGGGCCGGAGACCGCCTCACGGTCGAGCAGGCGATCAGCGCCCTTGTCACCCGTTCGGCCAACGACGTCGCCGTCGCGGTCGCCGAGCGCCTTGAAGGCTCCGAGGCGCGCTTCGCCCAGCGCATGACCGCCAAGGCCCGCCAGCTCGGCATGCGCGACACCCGCTATGTGAACGCCAGCGGCCTGCCCGACCCCAACCAGATCACCACCGCCCGGGACATCCTGGCCCTCAGCCAGGCGCTGCTGCGCGACTACCCCCAGCAGTACCGCTATTTCCAGACCGCCGACTTCAGCTGGCGCAACGTCTACTCGCGCAACCACAACGGCCTGCTCGGCCGCGTCGAGGGCGTGGACGGCATCAAGACCGGCTACACCCGCATGTCGGGGTTCAATCTCGCGTCCTCCGCGCAGCGCAACGGCCACCGGATTTTCGCCGTCGTCATGGGCGGCGAGAGCGCCGCTTCCCGCGACGCGCAGATGGCCTACCTGATCGACACCGCCTTCCAGCAGATCGACGCCAAGACGGGCGGTCGCCCCGCGCCGCCGATGGCCGTCTACACGAGCCTGCCGGTCACGCGCGTGACGGTCACGCCTCCGGTCGCCGCGCCGCCTGAGCCGGAAGACATGGCGGAAGTCGCCGTCGCCGCGAACGGTCAGGCCCTCACGGTCACCGTGGAACAGGGATCAGCGGACCAGCCGAGCTATGTGGTGCCGGTGCCGTTCATGGTCCGGCCGGTGGCGGCGATGACGACCACCCCGGCGGCCGTCGCGCCGACCGGTGCGAACGATGCGCAGATCCGTGGTCCGAGCGCGCCTGAGACGGCCTCGACCGGCGAAACCGGCGGACACGACTAACCCTTCAGTTTCCGCAGCAGTACGTCGCGCGCCGCATTGAGCCGCGCGGCCTGATCCTGCGCGCCGCCACGATCGGGATGGGCGGCGACGATGAGACGTCGGTGGGCGGCGCGAATCTCGATGCTGGAAGCGCCGGGAGCGACGCCAAGCAGCGCCCGCGCCGCCACCTCATCGATATCGACCGGCGTCCGCGCACCGCCCGCCGGCAGGAACCAGACCGCCGCCGCCGCCAGCGCGCCCGCGACCACGGCGGCGGCGCCGAACCGCCAGCCGAGCGCGACGACGGTGAGACCCGCCAGCGCAGGCGCGAGCCAGCGCGGCCGCGGGCGCGCCATCGCCCAGCGGAACGCGCCGAGCGTGAAAAACGCCACCGCGAGAAAAATCAGGGCCTTGGTGATCATCCAGCGCCTAATTAGCGCGTCAGAACTGCAACGGCAGCCCTTCCAGGCCCGGCAGTTTCAGGACGATGAGCAGGTCGCGCACTTCCTGGCGCGCAGCCACGTGCGCCATCTTGAGGTCCTCTGTCCGCGCGCTGTCTTTCGGGGCGACGACGTCGAGCATCGTCAATCCCTGCGGGAAGAGCTCCCGGAACACCACGCGCTCCGACAGTCCCGGCGCCAGGCGAAATCCGACCCGGCCCGACAGGCTCTTGAGCGCGTCGCCCACCCGCACCTTGTTCTTCGCCTCGATGCGCCCCGGCGCCATGCGATTGCGCATCACGACCCAGTCAATCGGCGTGCGCGCGGCCTGCGCCTTGCGCTTGCGGCTTTCCCAGATGAGCGAGGCGTAGAAGCTCGGCCGCACCACGTCGTGCGTAGTCGGGTCGATGTCGCCGAGCAGGTCGAAATCGACGAAGCTGTCGTTGAGCGGGGTGATCAGCGTGTCGGCGACGGCGTGGGCCTCGCGGGACAGGAAACTGTCGGCGCCCGGCGCATCGACGACGATGAAGTGACAGGTTTCCGAGAGACGCTTCACGGCGCCCGCAAACAGGGCGGCCTCCTCCGCCTCGGCGAGGTCGAGGTCGCGCGCGATGGAGCCGCGCACGTCGATGATCTGCGGCATGGGCAGGCCCTGGCCCATGCGCGCGCAGTACTGGACGCGGTTCTCGATATAACGCGAGAGCGTGCGCTGGCGCAGATCGAGATCGATGGCGCCGACGCTGCGCCCCATCTTGAGGAGCGCCACGATGAGATGCATCGCCACGGTGGACTTGCCGGCGCCGCCCTTCTCGTTGCCGATGACGATCAGATGCGCGCCGCGGGGTTCCGCGTACGCGTCGATCATCGAAGCTGAGGCTGCGGTCCGCATGCCTCCTCTTTCGTTTATCGCGGTTAAGCCCTGATTAAATACTCCCGTCGCAGGCGTGAGAGAGTCGTAATGGTCGTAAACTTCCTGCAGAGACCTTCGCCATGCCGCCCCTGCCCATCGTCCGCACCGTCGCCGAACTCCGCCACGCCGTCGCCGCGTGGAAACGAGACGGCCTGACCGTCGGCCTCGTGCCGACCATGGGCGCGCTGCACGCCGGACACCTGTCGCTGGCGACGCTCATCAAGAGCCGCTGCGACCGCTGCGTGGCGAGCCTCTTTGTGAATCCCAAGCAGTTCGCGGCCCACGAGGATCTCGATCGCTATCCCCGCGATGAGGCGGGCGACGCCGCGATGCTCCAGGGCGCGGGCTGCGATCTCCTCTTTGCGCCGCCGACGGACGTCATGTATCCGCCCGGCTTTTCGACCAGCGTCACCGTCGGCGGCGTTTCGGCGCCGCTGGAAGGCGAGAAGCGCCCGCAGTTTTTCGGCGGCGTGGCCACGGTGGTGGCGAAACTTCTTCTGCAATCGCTCCCGGATGCGGCGGCGTTCGGCGAAAAGGATTTCCAGCAGCTTCTGGTGATCCGCAAGCTTGTCGCCGATCTCGATATCCCGGTGGAAATCCTCGCGGGAGAAACCGTACGTGAGCCCGACGGCCTCGCGATGTCCTCGCGCAACGCCTATCTCACCCCGCACGAGCGCGAGGTGGCCGGCAAGCTCAACCTCATCCTGCGCGAAGCCAGAGCCGCGATCGAAGGCGGCGGCGCGATCGCGGCGGCGCTCGCCGGGGCGGAAGCCGACATCCGCGCGGCGGGCTTCTCTGGCGTCGACTATGTGGCGCTTCACGACGAGACGGCGTTCGCCCGCATCGCGACCTCGACGCTGACAATGCCCGCGCGTCTTCTCGCCGCCGTGCAGCTTGGCGCGACGCGCCTGATCGACAACCTTCCGGTGCGCCCGGCTGAAGACACTCCGCGCTGACCGCACACGGTCGGCCGGCATCGACAGCGGAAAGAAACTGCCCGACCTACGGCTCGCGCGCCGGCGCCGGACACGCCTCGTCGCCGTCGAGCAGGCGCGAACGGGTCAGAAACCGCACTTCCCCGCCGTTCTCCAGCGAGAACATGCCGCCGCGTCCCGGCACCACATCGATGATGAGTTGCGTGTGCTTCCACGCCTCGAACTGCGAGGCCGAGATGTAGACCGGCGCGCCGCCGATCTCGCCGAGACACACGTCATGGTCGCCGACGATGAACTCGCCCTGCGGATAGCACATGGGCGAAGATCCGTCGCAGCAGCCGCCGGACTGGTGGAAGAGCACCGGTCCGTGCTCGCGCGTCAACGTCGCGATCAGCGCGAGTGCGGCATCGCTCGCCTCGACGCGTGATGAGGAAACCGTCTCGTTCATCTACACCTCCGAAAAGTCCCACTGGCGGAAAAATGGGAAGGAGACCGCCTCGCGGGCCGCCCGCAGGGTGCGGGCGGCCCGCTGCCGGTCAGAAGAAGCCGAGCTTCTTCGGGTTGTAGCTGACCAGCATGTTCTTGGTCTGCTGGTAGTGGTCGAGCATCATGCGGTGCGTTTCGCGACCGACGCCGGACTGCTTGTACCCGCCGAACGCCGCGTGCGCGGGATAGGCGTGGTAGCAGTTCGTCCACACGCGCCCGGCCTGGATCGCGCGGCCGAAGCGATAGCAGCGGTTGGCGTCCCGGCTCCACACGCCCGCGCCGAGGCCGTAGAGCGTGTCGTTGGCGATCGCGAGCGCGTCGTCATCGTCCTTGAACGTCGTCACCGACACCACGGGTCCGAAGATTTCTTCCTGGAACACGCGCATCTTGTTGTGGCCGCGCAGCACGGTCGGCTGCACGTAGTAGCCGTTGTCGAGATCGCCGCCGAGTTTCGCTTGCGCGCCGCCCGTCAGCACCTCCGCGCCTTCCTTCCGGCCGATGTCGATATAGGAGAGGATCTTCTCAAGCTGCTCGCCCGACGCCTGCGCGCCGATCATGGTGGCGCTGTCGAGCGGGTGGCCCTGCTTGATCTCGCGCACGCGGGTGAGCGCGCGGTCCATGAAGCGGTCGTAGATCTTCTCGTGGATGAGCGCGCGGCTCGGGCAGGTGCACACCTCGCCCTGGTTGAGCGCGAACATCACGAAGCCTTCGATCGCCTTGTCGAGGAAGTCGTCATCCTCGCGCGCGACGTCTTCGAAGAAGATGTTCGGCGACTTGCCGCCAAGTTCAAGCGTGACAGGGATGAGGTTCTGGCTGGCGTACTGCATGATGAGCCGGCCCGTCGTCGTCTCGCCGGTGAACGCGATCTTGGCGATGCGCGGGTTCGACGCCAGCGGCTTGCCGGCCTCGAGACCGAAGCCGTTGACGATGTTGAGCACGCCCGGCGGCAGGATGCCGTCGATCAGCTCCGCCCAGAAGAGAATGCTCGCCGGCGTCTGTTCGGCGGGCTTGATCACCACGCAGTTGCCGGCGGCGATCGCCGGCGCGAGCTTCCAGCAGGCCATCAGCAGCGGGAAGTTCCACGGGATGATCTGCCCGACGACGCCAAGCGGTTCGTGGAAATGGTAGGCGACGGTGTCGGCGTCGATCTCGCCGATCGTGCCTTCCTGCGCGCGGATGCAGCCGGCGAAATAGCGGAAGTGGTCGATGGCGAGCGGCATGTCGGCGGCCATGGTCTCGCGGATCGGCTTGCCGTTGTCCCACGACTCCGCCACCGCGAGCGCTTCGAGATTGGCCTGCATGCGATCGGCGATCGCGTTGAGCGCGGCGGCGCGCTCGGTGACGCTCGTCTTGCCCCACGCAGCCTTGGCGGCGTGCGCGGCGTCGAGGGCGCGCTCCACATCCTCGGCGTTCGAGCGTGCGATCTGGCAGAGCACGCGGCCGTCCACCGGCGAGCGGTTCTCGAAGTACTGCCCGCTCGCGGGCTCGACGAAGCGACCGCCGATGTAGTTGCCGTATTGCGTCTTGAAAGGCGGCTTGAGTGTGGAACCGTCAAACATCGCTGACCTCCCTTGGTCGAGGGCGGTCCGTTGCGGCCGCCCGTCCTGGCGACAAATGTGCGCTTCCAGCGGCCAGGCGCGAGAGCGCGGCAGATCCCGCGCAACCGGCCTGTCTCAGAATTGAGACACCCGGCGCGGGAAAAGTTGCGGCCGGCGGCTCAAGCCGGGCGCTCAGGCGCGCGCGACCGCCAGACGTTTCATCTTCCGGTGCAGCGTGGCGCGGCTCACGCCGAGCAGCGCGGCCGCCGCGGATACGTTGCCCTTCGCGCGCGCCAAGGCCTGACGCAACGCCGCGCGCTCGGCGGCCTCCAGCGGCGTCGCCGCCCCGTCGTGCTCGCGCTCAAGCAGCGCGCCGGCGGGAATGCGGCGGGCGAGCATTTCATCGTCCAGCTTCAGCGCCAGCCGCGCCTCGCGCGTCGCGCCGATCACCAGATCGTCCTGGTCAAGCGCCAGCAGGGACGGCGCGCCGCGGTCCGGCCCCGGCGCGAGCACGATGCGCGCCTGCGCGAAGGCCTGCCTGAACATCGTCGCCTCGATCCGGCGCGCCGCATCCGCCACGCACACCGCGAGCATGCCGAGCATGGGCGCGACGAGATCGGCGCGCGCCGACGACACGTCCACCGCGCCCGCAAGCCTGCCCTGATGATCGTGCACCGGCGCAACCGTGCAGCTCAGGCCGGTATTGCGTGCATGAAAGTGCTGGTCGCGATGGATGACGAGTGCGCGCTGCTCGGCGATGCAGGTGCCGATGCCGTTGGTGCCCTCGCTGGCCTCGCTCCACACCGCGCCCGGCCACAGGCCCCATCGCTGGAAGGTCTCGTCATCGGCCGTCACGCCGCGGCGCACCAGCGGCACGCCCTCATGATCGGTCAGCAGGATGCAGCAGCCGGCGTCGCCGACCGCCTTGAACAGCCGGTCGAGGCTCTGCTCGGCGGCCGCGACAAGCGCGCCGCTGCGTTCAAGCACGGCCTGGAGCGCGGCGTCTGTCAGCGTGTTCGGCGGCTTGTCGTTGGCGGGGTCGAGCCCGTGCAAGGCGACGCTGCGCCACCAGGACGCCGCCACCAGCGACCGCGCCGGCCCGGCTGGATCAGCGGTCGCGGCGAGGACTTCGTCCACGTGCCGGCTACGGGCCACCACGGCCTCCCTTATCGTTGCGCGAAGGCTGCGCCCGCGACAGCCGTTTGGCAATGCGGTGGCGCGGACCCAACGTAACCTTCATCGCCGCGTGGCTTCCCCAAGCCATGCATTTGTGCATAGTCGCCCGAACGGCCCACTTCAGCGGCCCGGAAACGCCCACCATGGACTGGGACAAGCTCAAGACCTTCCACTACTCGGCCGAACTCGGCAGCCTCACGGCGGCGGCCGAAAAACTCGGCATCTCCCAGTCCGCCGTCAGCCGCCAGATCGCCGCCCTCGAGGAACAGATCGGCGTGCCCCTCTTCCAGCGCCACGCGCGCGGCCTGCTGCTGAACGGCCCGGGCAAGGCGCTCTGGGATCTCACCCGCGACATGGCCCAGACCGCCGCCAGCGCCGAGCGCACGCTGAAGGACGCCCGCGAAAAGGTGATGGGCGATCTTTCAGTCACCGCGCCCATCGCCTTCGGCTCGGTGTGGCTTGCCCCGCGCCTCGTCAGCTTCATGGACCAGTATCCGGAGCTCAAACTCCAGCTGCTGCTCGACGACCGCGAATACGATCTCCTGAAGCTGGAAGCCGAGTGCGCCGTGCGGCTGTGGGCGGCCACGCACCAGGACCTCATCCAGCGCAAGATTCTCTCGGTGCATGTCAGTCTCTACGCCGCGCCCGCCTACATCGAACGCCACGGCAGCCCGAAGACGCTCGAGGATCTCGACAAGCACCGCGTCGTCGCCTTCGCTTCGCATGGCGCGCACACGCCGCTGAGCGAACTGGACTGGGCCATCCGCGCGGGCCGCGACGACGACAAGCCGCGCACGCCGATCCTGGAGATCAACAACGTCTACGGCATGCAGCGGGCCGTGGAATCCGGCCTCGGCATCGCGAGCCTCCCCGACTACATGGCCCGCCACAACAAGAACCTCGTGAAGATCCTGCCCGACACCGACGGCCCGAACTTCGACGTCTATTTCATCTATCCGGGCGACCTGAAGCGCTCCAAGCGCATCGTCGCGTTCCGCGATTTCCTGCTGCAACAGGCGGCGGACTGGGCGGGGTAGGCGCGGAGAGAAGCCGCGCGTACAGAGCGCACGCTATCAAGCGGTCATCACTACTCCCAACCCTGCAAAGCTCCGTCATTCCGGGGCGGCCGGAGGCCGAACCCGGAACCCAGGGGACTGGGCGCGCTTGAACGTCCATCAGTCCTGTTGATCTGCGCAAGCGCTACGACGACTTTCTCCTTCCGCTCAAATTGTGCGGGGCGATTGCGGATGACTGAACCCGGTCCCCTGGGTTCCGGGTTCGCGCTTCGCGCGCCCCGGAATGACGGAGCTTGGTGGGGTTGGGACGGAGTGGGGCGCGTCCGGTTTTCGCCGAAGGCCGACATCAGAAATACGAAGGTATCGAGCAAGGGAGCGCGCCGCCTCCGGCGGCGCATAGACTATCGCGTCAGGCGCTACGGGGCGTGCGCGGCCGGAGGCCGCGCGCTCCGGTCTTCACCGTCGGCGAACGTCCGCTTGGGCCCAACAACGGCCACGTCCGTTTGCGGCCCACGGATGGGCGGTTTGATCGCAAGCGTCGATCCGCGCTTCTGGCGCGCGGAATAGGAATTAGTTGACGGATCGTGTTTATATTCCTATATCCCCTCCATCGCATCCGCTGGAGGGCAGCCGGTACCCTGTTCGTCGGCGCGGATGCTGCGTGATCGAGCGTGAAAAGCTCGCGGTCCGGGGCGCACGCGCCGGAACACGCCGCGGGGGTCCGGGACCGGCGATGAACAGCGCCGGCCCGCACGTCGCAGGCCCACTGAGC
Organism: uncultured Caulobacteraceae bacterium; assembly: GCA_964530695.1. Lineage (GTDB taxonomy): Bacteria > Pseudomonadota > Alphaproteobacteria > Caulobacterales > Aquidulcibacteraceae > VFBF01. The sequence goes on along the minus strand of CAZGYQ010000082.1, from coordinate 5,560 downwards.
CCAAGGGCGGGAGGAATCGCCCCGAGGCCATGCTTGCGGAAAACGGTCGCGGGGACGCGGAGCGGGTTGCGCTCTTCTTCTCCACCCCATCTCGCGGAGCCTGCTTCGCGTCCCCCGCCCTCCAAAGGGGCCTGACAACCTGAAGCCGCAAAACCGGAAGGTTTGTGCGGGTTGAGGCGCATCAGGCGGCGGATTTTCCCTTGTCGGGCGAGTTTGTGACAGCCGTCATCACGCCGTGCATTCAATTCCGCATGGCAGGGGCGCCCGGCGTCGCCCCCGGATTGCCCGTTGGCGGCCTTGATTCAGCCGGGTCCAGCCCTCATCTCGGGCTCGTGCGACGAGCCTCGTCGCGCACCGGATTTGTGATTGAACCTCCAGTCCGGCGTTTCCTCCCCCGAGGCACACCTTCCAACAGGCCGCGCGGTCACTCGCGCGGCCTTTTTTTTGCGCCGCCGCGCTTCATTCCGGCGGCGAACAGGGCGATGGCGAGCCATGCGGCTCGGATCGTTCGGCGACTGGCTCAGGGTGGCGACGGTGTTCGGCGCCGCGGGCGTCGGCGCGGCGATGCTGTCCGGGCCGATCCCCGCCTTCGACATCGCGTCGCACGCGCGCATCCCGATCGGCGCGCTGCTGGCGGCCCTCGGCCTCCTGCACCTGCCGGCGCGCCGCCTGCGCTGGGGCGCGGCGGCGTTCCTCGCGGCGGGGCTCTCGTGGGGGCCCGCCGCCCCGTTCCTCTCCACGCCACACGCCCACGCCGCGCAGGGCGCGACGCTGCGCGTGCTGTTCCACAATGCGTGGATGCGCAACGAAGACCCCGCGCGCGTGCTGGCGCTCGTGCGTTCAACCCGGCCCGACATCGTCGCGCTGATCGAGGTCCGTCGCGACTGGCGCCCCGCCGTCGAGACGCTCGCCGACATCTACCCCTACCGGGTGATGGAGCCGCGCTACGGCGAGACGGTGATCCTCTCGAAAACGCCGCTCGTGCCGTCGGACGCGCCGGGCGCGGGCGCAAGCATCGTGTTCGCGGAAATCAGCCGGCCGGATGGCGCGCCGTTGCGCATCGCGGTGACGCACTTCACGCGGCCCTGGCCGTGGGACAGGGCCGGTGCGCAACGCGGCCAGCTTGCACGCTTCGCCGAAGCCTGGCGCGCGAACGGCGCACCCGACGTCGTCGTCGGTGACTTCAACGGCGCACCGTGGTCGCCGCCGTTGAGAACACTCGCGCAAACAACAGGCCTTCGCCCCGCGGTCGGCGCCGGGGGAACATGGCCGACCTTCCTGCCGGCGATTTTCCGCATGCCCATCGACAACGCCTTCGTCGGTCCGCGGGTGCGCGAAATCAGCCGCCACGTGCGCGGCCCGACGGGATCAGACCACGCGCCCGTGCTTTATGACGTGACGCTCGCGGACTGACTCACCGGACGCAGGACTTGGCGGCGCCGTCCGCCCCATGCCAAGCTCGCGACAACGAGAACACGCGCGGGGAAGCAAACATGGCGGATCAGACAGCAACGCCGCCCGTGTGGCGGCTCTGGCTCGCCATCCTCGGTCTCGCCATCCCCGTCTATGCGACGATCACGCTCTCCCCGCTGATGAACGGCGCGGCGATCGACACGTTGCACATCAACGAATTCCAGATCGGCCTCGTGCGCACGTGCGAAGTGGCGATCAATGCGATGCTGACCATCTGGCTTGCGCTGCGGCTGGGGCGGCTGAAACCGCAGTATCTCGGCATCGGCGGCGGCCTGCTGCTGCTTGCGGGAAATCTGACCGTGGGCCTCGGCGACAGCGTCGCCACGCTTGTCGCCGGCAGGCTCGCCGCGGGCGCCGGAGCCGCCCTCGCCGCGACCGCCGGCAGCGCGATCATCGCGCGCATGGCGAGCCCCCACCGCATCTCCGCGAGCCTCGCCATTCCCATCACCGCATGCTCCGTGATCGCCGCCGTCATCGGCGGGCGGGCGAGCCAGGCGATGGGGCTCACCGGCGTCGGACTGACGCTCTCGGCATTGTGCGTCATCGGGCTGCTGCTGGCGCTGCTTGCGCCGCGCACGCCGTTCGCGAAGGACACGCCGACGCCGCGCATGACGCAGATGACGGCGCTGCTGCGCAACCCGTACGTGCTCGCGTCGGCGATCACGTTCGTCGGGTCCACCGCCGTATGGAGCTTTTTCGAGCGCAAGGGCCTGTCGCTCGGGCTCACGCAGACCAACGTCGGCGATCTGATCGCCTCATCGTCCATCGCCGGGGGGCTGCTGGGCGCGCTCGCCGTGTTCGCGCGCGACGCGCATGTGCGGGTGGCGGCGGTGATCGCCGTCGTCATCTTCGGCCTCGGCCACGCGACACAGGCCATCGCGCCGAACGTCACGATCTTCGCCGCCGGCGCCTTCGTCACCGCCACGACGTTCAGCTACATCGCGACCTTCACCACCGCCATCGGCGTGCGTCTGGATCGTACGGGCGGCCTGAACGCGGCGGGCAACGGCTGGGCCTCGTTTTTCAACGCCTTCGCGCCGGCCATCGGCGGCGCGCTCATCATGACCGGATCGTTCCTCGGCATCGCAGCGCTGTGCATCGTGTGCATGATCTCCACGGCGATCCTGCTGTGGATCTCGGCGCGCAACCTGCCGTCGGCGAAACTCACGCAAGCAGAAGCCGCCGTCGCCGTGCATCCGGCGACGGAGCCGCCAGAGCCTGTGCACGCGCCTTAAGTCTGCACCAACGCCCAGTTGCACCGCCCGCCCTTTTCCTCGCGCCGGATTTGGGACATGTATGTTTTCGGGGCGCACAAAATCGGGAGACCCTGTCCATGCGCTGCATCGCCGCTGTTCTTGTTCTCGCCACGCTCTCTTTCGCTGCGCCGGCGCACGCCGCCCCCGCCGACGCCTTCGGACGCTGGCTTACGCAGAGCGGTCGCGGGCACGTCGATATCGCGCCCTGCGGCGAGAGCGCGTGCGGGACCATTGCGTGGGGCACGGGCGGGCCGTCGGTGGACGCGAAGAACCCCGATCCCGCGCTGCGCACGCGGCCGCTGATCGGCGTGCGGATCCTTGAGGGCTTCCGCAAGACGTCGAACGGCTGGGTGAACGGACGACTCTACGATCCGGAAACCGGCAACAGCTATCGCGGCGAGATCCTGCCGCAGGCCGACGGCACGCTGAAAGTGAAGGGCTGCATCGGACCGATCTGCCGCGCGCAGACCTGGCGGCGCGTGCGCTAGCAGAATGCCGGTCAGAAGCGCGACCGGGGCGGAAAAATACGCCGGACGCCCGCCTTTCCCGCGAGGATGCGCTCGCGCCCGTCGTCCTGGATGCGCTACAATGAAGCCCTTCAAGGGAGGAATTGATGTCTGTTGATGGAAACTGGACGATTGTCGTGAAGTCGCCGATGGGCGAACAGCCGAGCACGCTCGCGGTGAAGAACGAAGGCGGCGCGCTGAACGGCACGCAGAGCGCGCAGGGCCAGAGCCAGGCGATCGCCAACGGCAAGGTCGACGGCGCGACCGTCACCTGGTCTAACTCGATCACGCAGCCGATGCCGATGACGCTCGAGTTCACCGGCACGCTCGACGGCGACACGCTGAACGGTAGCGTGAAGGCCGGCGCGTTCGGCGCGTTCCCGTTCACGGGCAAGCGGGCGTAGGCGAACAGATATTGAGTTAGGCGAGAGGCGCGGAGCGAGAGCTTCGCGCCTCTTTGCTGTCATGGCTTCGGCAGCAGCGAGATCGTTCTAGCTGCCGCTCAGCAGTGAATAGAACTGAATGAGAACGATGATCGCAACAAACATCACTATCAGGATGCGTTGAACTTTTGCGAAGCGCCGAACCCACAGCGGACGCCGGTCATCGGTCAACCAACTGGGCTGAAACGCAAGCCAAGCAACAAACACGGTGCCTAGCACAAACGGCCAAGGGAGGCCGGCGTCCACCTACCCCACGCTCGCGCAGAACCGCTGTATCCGCGCGCAAGCATCCTCCAGCACCGCATTTGAAGTCGCGTAGCTGATGCGGAAGCACGGGCTCGTCCCGAACGCCGCGCCATGCACCACGGCGACGCCTTCATCCTGCAGCAGCTCGCGCGCGAAATCCTCGTCGTTGCCGATCACCGCGCCCCTGGCCGTTCTCTTGCCGACCAGGCCCGCAAGCGAGGGATAGACATAGAACGCGCCTTCCGGCGTCGGACATTTCAGGCCGCGCGCCTGATTGAGCATCGAGACCACGAGGTCGCGCCGGCCCTTGAACAGTTCCTGGTTCGGCTTGATGAAGTCCTGCGGACCGTTCAGGGCCTCCACGCTCGCCCACTGCGAAATGGACGAAGGATTGGAGGTGGACTGACTCATAATGCCGGCCATGCCCTTGATGAGATCGGCGGGGCCTGCCGCGTAGCCGATGCGCCAGCCCGTCATCGAATAGGCCTTCGACACGCCATTCATCGTCAGCGTGCGCTCGTAGAGAGCCGGCTCCACCTGCGCGATGGTCGCGAACTGGAAGCCGTCATAGACGAGGTGCTCGTACATGTCGTCGGTGAGGATCCACACCTGCGGGTGCTTCAGCAGCACATCCGCAAGCGCCTTCAGTTCCTTCGCCGTGTACGCCGCGCCCGACGGGTTCGACGGCGAGTTGAAGATCAGCCACTTCGTCTTCGGCGTGATCGCGCGATCGAGCGCGGCCGGATCGATCTTGAATTGCGTCTCGATGGTCGTTTCCACGAAGACCGGCGTCGCGCCTGCGAGCAGCGCCATGTCGGGATAGCTCACCCAGTACGGCGCCGGGATCACCACTTCGTCGCCCGGCGAACACGTCGCCACCAGCGCGTTGAAGATCACGGCCTTCCCGCCCGGCGAGACGTTCACCTGCGCACGCGTGTACTCAAGGCCGTTCTCGCGCTTGAATTTCGCGACGATGGCGTCCTTCAGCTCCGGGATGCCGTCGACGTCGGTGTATTTCGTCTTGCCTTCGCGGATCGCGCGGATCGCGGCTTCCTTGATGTTTTCCGGCGTGTCGAAGTCCGGTTCGCCCGCGCCGAGGCTGATCACGTCGCGGCCCTCGGCCTTCAACGCGCGGGCCTTCGCGGTGACGGCGAGCGTCGGCGAGGGCTTGATGCGGCGGAGCGCGTCGGACACGGGCGCGGGGGGCATGGAGGCTCCGGGGCTTGGGTACGCGGGAGCGTCTATAGGGGGTTGGCCAAGGCGGCAAACACAAATCCGGAGCATGGACGACACCGCACGCGGACGAGGTCGTCCGCGCTCCGGGGCCCCTACTTTATCGGAATGTAGATTTCGCGCTTCTGTTGCGCGGGGTCGCCGTCGGGCTTCACGTGGATTTCCCACGGTCCCCCGCCCGCCTGGATGCGGTGCGCGGCGAGGTAGGCGCCGATCATCATGTAGGTGTTGCGCATGGCCTGGGCGGGGCCGGTGTGGACGAACTTGAGCGCGCGGCCCTCCGGCGTGTGGCCGATGGCGACGCGGGGATCGGCGGCGGGCGTCGCGCCCTGGTAGGGGTAGCCGACACGGAAGACGAGGCGGTCGGCGTCGGACGACACCGTCACCATCACCGGCGCGCCGG
>CAZGYQ010000081.1:0-16362 GCA_964530695.1 uncultured Caulobacteraceae bacterium | reverse complement strand
CCTACCGCGTCAGTTTTCCGAAACGCGCCTCAAGCTGCAGCGGCAGCAGTTCGACAAGGCCGTCGAGCGGGCCCGACGACAGCAACAGCACTACCTCGTCGCCCTTCAGCGTCGCCTCAAGTTCGGAAAGAACCGCCGCCGCGTTCGCCATGGGCGCCGCATCGACGCCCGCCGCCAGCACGCGGTCGATGATTTCCGCGAAACTCAGCTGCCGGTGGGCGCCCGCGCCATGCTCCGGCGGCGGCAGCATGAGCACGCGCGTGACGCCTTCAAACACCGCATCGTACCAGGCGAGCGCATCGGCGTTGCGCCAGCTGAAAGTGTGCGGCTCGAACACGACCACGAGTGGGCGCGTCGGGAAATGCAGGCGGATCGCCTCGATCGCCGAACGGGCCTTTTCGTAGGATGAGCCGAAGCCCTCATATGCCGGCACGCTGGAACGCACGGTCTTCCTGTCGAGACGACGCGCGACTCCCCGAAAATTCGGGACCGAACGCTGGAGATCGGCGCCTGTGACGAGCCCCCGCTCGAGCAGCAACGCCGAAGCGCCGACGATGTTCTCGATGTTGTGGTGACCGAGCAGTTGCGTTTCGAGGGCGATGCGCTCACCCTTCGGTGTGACGAGCGTGAACGTGGTGATCTCGCCGATGACAATGTCGTCCGCGCAGTAGCCATCGCCCGCGCCGAGCCCGTACCAGACGACATCGCGACCCGCCGTGATTTCGCGCACGGTTTCGTACTGGCGCGCACACACCAGGAGGCCGTCTTTCGGCGTATTCGCCACGAGCTGACGGAACGGCGCGACATAGCTCTCGAAAGTCGGGAACATGTTCACGTGGTCGTGCACAATCGAGCTCAGCAGCGTGTGTTTTGTCTCGTAGAGCACGAACTTCGAGCGACGATCCTCCATGGAGACGACGTACTCGTCGCCCTCGATGATCATCTGCGGATCGGTCCCGGCCTCGCCTGTACGGTCGAGATCGAGCGGAATGGCGCCGATGAACCACCCAGGATGGCGCCCCGCCGAAACCAGCATGTGCGCGAGCATGGCGGTCAGCGTGGACTTCCCGAAGCTGCCGGCGACGACGATGTTCTCTCTCGCGCGCGTGTGCAGTCCGAGATACTCCGCGAACGGGTAGTGCGGGATTCCGCGACGGCGAATTTCCACGAGCTCCGGATTCTCGGCCCCGTGGAGCTTGGCGCTGGTGCCGATGATGGCGACATCCACGTCGGCGGGAATGTTGGCCGCGCTGAAGGACGTGGCGTATTTCACGCCAAGGCGGTCGAGATAGGTGCTGACGGGCGGGAACGCGGCCTCGTCGGACCCAGTGACGGTATGGCCTTCGCTGACGAGGATCGACGCGAGCGCCGAGACGCCCGCGCCAGCGATGCCGAGGAAATAGAATTTCATGCCATCGTCATAAACCGCGCACGGATTCGGGGCCAGCGCCCCTTGCCGCTGACGTGCCCTCTAACGCGTCTCCACGCCCTCCCTCGGCGGCTGGATATGGGCATCCAGGAAGTCGAGAAAGTAGCGCCAGTCCTCTGTGGTGACCCCGTGCAGGCCGCCGCGCATGAAGTAGGAGAGGCGCGCATCGAGATTGGGGTGCTGCATCGAAGGCTGGTCGAGACCACGTGCGCCGAGCAGTTCGTAGACGGCGTCAGCGCCCTGCGCCGCACGGAACGCGGCCGGAGGATCGGACCACTTGTCCCGGGTTCCATTGCCGAGCAGGACCGGGCGCGGCGCGAGGAGCGCAAGCAACTGGTGCTGGTCGACGGGAATTTCTGCCTCGCGGCCCGCGTAGCTCGCGTAGTTCTTCGCGAACCAGTGCGGATAGGCCTCTGTCATCTGCGCCACGGTTTCGCCGTCGCCGCTGCGCGTTAGCGTGGCGCCGCCCTTGCCGGACTGGTGGGATATGACGGCGGCGATCCGGTCATCGAACGCCGCCGCCAGCAGCGCCGACTTCCCGTTGCGCGAATGTCCCCAGATCGCGATGCGCGAGGCGTCGATCCGCGGATCCGCTGCGAGCACGTCGATCGCGCGCGAATAGAGCCAGGCCCATACCGCAATGGCGCCGGGCCGCTCGCCTTCCGGCGCATCGCCCGCGAACTTCGCCAGCGCGGCCGGCGCCATCGTGGGTTCATCGGCGACGACATCCCCGGCGTAGAAGAAGGCCAGCGCATAGCCGCGCGCCAGAATGGTCTTCACCGGCGGCTTGTTGATATATCTGCCGAGGATCGCTTCGATGACCGGCTGCGCGTAGGCGTTGTGGCACACGTCCATGACCGGCGTGAGCGGCGGCGCGACGCTTTCGGGGCGATCCGGGAATGCCGTGCGGTCGCCGCAGAAGTTCTGCATGATGATCAGGGGACGCGGGCGCGTATCTCCCGACGCCGTGATGACGATCATGTTGAACCGGCCGAGATCGCCGAGACTCACCGCCCATTGCTCTATGGCGGCGCCGTCCCGCGTCAGCGTCGACGCAATCGGCGTGCGCGCCTCGACAGTCGGCATGACCGGCGCGGGCATCCGGCCGTAGACGTGTTTCTGCAGCGCTTCGCGGATCAGCGGCGCGCGCTCGACGCGCCACGATTCGGCCGTCGTCACAGCAGGCTGGTTCTCGAACGGGCCCAGCACGGGTGGCGCTGCTGATGCGCCGACCGCCTTGGTATCCACCGCCGGCAGGAATGTGCTCACGCACCCCACCACGCCGACGACCGAAAAGATCAGCGCGAGGCCGCCGAAAAATCGCAGGCGCGCCCAGATCGTGCGCTTCGGCCGTTGGTCCGCCGCCGCCATCCTACTCGTTCTTCCCCGTCCGGCGATCCCGCTCCGCAGCGATCCGCAGGCGGAGCGCGTTGAGCTTGATGAAACCCTCAGCGTCGGCCTGATTGTAGCCGCCCGCTTCGTCGAACCCGACGAGCGCCTTGGAATAGAGCGACATCGGCGAGGAACGTCCCGCCACGTAGACGCCGCCCTTGTAGATCTTCAGACGCACCTCGCCAGCGACGCTTTCCTGCGACGCATCGAACGCCGCCTGCAGCATCTTGCGCTCCGGCGTCCACCAGAAGCCGTTGTAGACGATGCTCGCATAACGCGGCATCAGCTCGTCCTTGAGGTGCATGGCGCCGCGGTCGAGCGTGATCGACTCGATGGCGCGGTGCGCGTGCCACAGGATCGTGCCGCCGGGCGTCTCGTAGAAGCCGCGCGACTTCATGCCGACATAGCGATTTTCCACGAGGTCGAGACCGCCGACGCCGTTGGCGCCGCCGATGCGGTTGAGTTCAGTGAGCAACGTCGCCGGCGACAACTTCTTGCCGTCGATGGAGATGGCGTCGCCGCGCTCGAAGCCGACGGTGATGTAAGTCGCCTTGTCCGGCGCCTCTTCCGGCGTGATCGTGCGGCGGTCGGCGCGCTTCTTCACGATGTCCGGCACTTCAACGTCGGGATCTTCCAGCACCATGCCTTCCGACGACGTGTGAAGGAGATTGGCGTCGATGGAGAACGGCGCGTCCTGTTCCTTGCCTGTGGCGATCGGAATGCCGTGCTTCTTGGCGTAGGCGATGAGATCGGGCCGCCCCTGGAAGTCCCATTCCCGCCACGGCGCGATGACGCGCACATCGGGCTTCAGCGCATAGTACGAGACCTCGAACCGGACCTGGTCGTTGCCCTTGCCGGTTGCGCCGTGGCAGACGGCGTCGGCGCCGACCATGTTGGCGATCTCGATCTGGCGCTTGGCGATGAGCGGGCGCGCAATGGACGTGCCGAGCAGGTACTGACCCTCGTAGAGCGTGTTGGCGCGGAACATCGGGAAGACGAAGTCCTTCACGAACTCCTCGCGCAGGTCGTCGATGAAGATGTTCTCCGGCTTCACGCCGAACTGGATGGCCTTCTCGCGCGCGGGACCGAGCTCTTCGCCCTGACCGAGATCGGCGGTAAACGTCACGACCTCGCAGCCGTAGGTTTCCTGGAGCCATTTCAGGATGATCGAGGTGTCGAGCCCGCCCGAATAGGCCAGCACCACCTTCTTTACGTCGCCCTTCGCCATGTCGCCTGCTCCGCCTGTCCGAATAGTGGACGTACACGCCCTCATTTTCAGTCATTCCGGCCGGAGCGAAGCGGAGAGCCGGAACCCAGGGGTTCAAGCACGTCCGGTCCCCTGGGTTCCGGATCGCGACTTCGTCGCGTCCGGAATGACTGAGGTAAGCTTAGAAACTTCGGAAGCACTTATCGTAGTGCGCACACCAGCGCTACGACCGGCCAGACGGACTTCGGGGCCTTCCCGCCGCCAGCCAGTAGACGAGCCCCGCTGCGGCGCCGACCGCCGCCGGGATCAGGAAGAGGCCGAAGAGCGGGCCGAGGTCCATCAGCTTTGCCCCAGCGTGCTCATGATGCGCGCGACCGTGACCACGAGCCCCAGCGAGAGCAGCCCGCAGACCGCCCCGCCGATCATGTCCGCCGCAGGTCTCGGCCAGCGCGCGCGACGGATGATGAGCACCACGACCAGCGCCGGCAGCGCCCCGAAAAGCGGCACGAGGATCGCGCCCGCGATCAGCAGCGGCCGCCACAGGTTGATGAAGAGCCACCACTCCGACGGAGAAAACGACGGCGCCACGATGGCTTCACGCGCCATGAGGTAGGCGATGGTCGCCGTGGCGCCCAGAAGAGAAGCCGAAAGCGCGGCGCAGACCCACGCGAATACGCCGCGCAGCCAGCGTCCAGGAGCGAGCAAACCCCTCAACCCGCCCCCCTCTACCGACCACTCGTGTTCGAGCCTACCACTGCCCAGTGTGAGAGGGTCGCAACGGCGGCTCCAAGGATCGTCGGCGCCAAGAACTTTGTCCAGCCGATCAAGTTCCAGTCGCCATCGCCATGCAACCAGATGCCGAATAGCCCGCCACACAACATCATTGCCAAGACCTCCGCCACCGGGCGCGGCCAACGCATTTTCGACGCCGCCCACGACGCGATTGCAACGGAGACAACAACCCAAACCGCGTGGGTTTTCCATACCGGATAGAAAACGTCGCCGTAGTTCAAAATGTCGCTCCAGCGTCGCTCACCTTCGACTTGGAAGGCAGTCGTCAGAACACCCAGCAGAAATACGTGAGTGCCTGCAAATGTCACCGTCGCCACGCCAAGAGCGATCGCCGAGCGAATGACGTTCGACATGCCTTACACCATCACCTGGTTGCCAAGTTCCACCGCGCGTCCACTCGGGATGTGGAAGAAGTCCGTGGCGTTGGTCGCGTTGCGGGCCAGGAAGATGAAGAGGTGATCCTGCCAGAGCGGCATGCCGCTCTTCTCGGACGGGATCACGGTGCGGCGCGACAGGAAGAAGGACGTCTTCATGATGTCGAACTTCAGGCCCTGCTTTCTCGATGCCGTCAGCGCCTTCACGACGTTCGGCGTCTCCATGAAGCCGAACGTCAGCGTCACGCGTTTCACGTCCGGCATGAATTCCTCGATCTTGAGGCGTTCGCTGTCCGGCGCGCGCGGCGTCTGCAGGGTTTTCACGGTCAGGATGATGATCTGCTCGTGCAGCACCTGGTTGTGTTTCAGGTTGTGCATGAGCGCGGCGGGCGCGACATCCGGATCGCCGGTGAGGAAGATCGCCGTGCCGCGCACCCGGTGCGGCGGGTGATGGGAAAGGGTTTCAAACAGCGTGCCGAGGGGCTCGTCGCGCCGCGTCTGCTCGGACAGGAGACGGGTGCCGCGCACCCACGTCCAGATCACAGTGACAAGCGCGAAGGCCAGCAGCAACGGGACATAGCCGCCGTGCAACAGCTTCAGCATGTTGGACGAGAAGAAGATCGCCTCGATCACAAGGAACGGCACAGCGAGCGCGACAGCCATCCACAGCGGTCGTTTCCACATCTTCCAGACGACAATGAGCATCATCAGCGTGCTCATCATCATCTCGCCGGTGATGGAGATGCCGTAGGCCGACGCCAGCGCCGTGGAGCTGCCGAAACTCACCGCGAGAATCAGCACGCCGGCCAGCAGGATCCAGTTCACCTGCGGCATGTAGATCTGGCCGTACTGGGTCTCGCTCGTGCGCCGGATCTCCATGCGCGGCAGCAGGCCGAGCTGGATCGCCTGCTGCGTCAGCGAATAGGCGCCTGAAATGACCGCCTGGCTGGCGATGATCGCCGCAATTGTGGCAAGCACCACGAGGGGTAGCCGCAGAGCGTCCGGCGCCAACGCGAAGAACGGACTGAACGTCCATTCGGTGGGGTTCTCGAGACCGTTGGCGCGCGCATCCGCCATGTCCGCCGCGAAGAGGAGGTTCACCTCGTCGAGGTGCGCCAGCGTGTACGCGCCCTGTCCGAGGTAATTGAGCATGAGCGCCGGCAGGATCAGGCCCCACCAGGCGGCGCGGATCGGACGGCGACCAAAATGGCCCATGTCCGCGTAGAGCGCTTCGGCGCCGGTGACGGCCAGAAAGATCGAGCCGAGCACGACAAACGTCAGGAAGCGGTGTTCGATCGCGAATGACAGCGCATACCAGGGATTGAGCGATGCGATAATCGTGGGATCGTCCTTGATGTGCCAGGCGCCGAGCGCGCCAAGGACGAGGAACCAGACGATGGTGATCGGCCCGAAGAAACGTCCAATATGGCCGGTGCCGCGGCTCTGGATCAGAAACAGGCCGACGAGAATGCCGATGCCGATGGGCAGGACGAACTGGTCCATGCCTGCCCCTTCAAGCGAAGGCACCTGCTTGAGACCCTCCACCGCCGACAGCACCGACATCGCCGGTGTTATGATGGCATCACCGTAGAACAGCGAAGCCCCCACGACGCCGATGACGAACAGCCACGGCGTTCGCCGCCCCAGCGCGCGCTGGGCGAGCGCCATGAGCGAAAGCGTCCCGCCTTCGCCCTTGTTGTCCATCTGCATGATGATGACGACGTATTTCAGCGCCACCACGATCATCAGCGCCCAGAAGACGAGGGAGACGATGCCGAACACTTCGGCACGATTCGCGCCGTCCTTGGCGATGTGTGCGATCGATTCCCGGAACGCGTAGAGCGGACTCGTCCCGATGTCGCCGTAGACGACGCCGATGCAGCCGACAACCAAAGTCCAGAAGCCGCCGTGTGCGATGCCCGAGCCATTGCTGTCGTGACCGCCGGTCCCATTGGGCGAGGCGGCGTGCGACAGGCTCTGATTGGACGGATCGTGGGGCGGCGCCTCGGAATCCCCCTGCGCCATTCTGTGTCATCCTGGTGCGCGGTCGCGTGTCGACCGTCATGGTGGAGCGGGCGATTACTCCCATTTTCGATATGCTGCAATGCGGGAGGATGTCGTCGCGCGGCGCGCTTTCACCTTTCGGGCGAACCGCCGTCGGAGGTCCCCAGGACGGCCCGCTCAGAAATCCACGGCGATGCCCTTGCGTTCCCAGTCCCCGAAGCGCGTCGGCTCGGCGCCCGCGGGACCGCCCTTTTCCTCGGCCAGCACAGCGTCAGACGCCGCCCGCCGACGTTCGGCGGCCTCGGCCAGCGCCCGCTGGGCGGCGGGCGTCAGGACCCTTCCTTGTGGGAACTCCGCAGGATCGCGTTCACGCGCCCCGGCCTCGATCTTCTCATTGCTCATCTGGCGCCTCGCCCAAGCTATCATATATCTCGACCTCATCCGATGGAAACCAGATGAACCACCTCAAGACATTCGTTCTCCTCGCGGCCCTCACCGCCCTGTTCGGCGGCGTTGGTTACCTCGTGGGCGGCCCCATCGGCATGGCGATCGCCCTCGGGGTTGCAGTCGCCATGAACGCGTTCGCCTACTGGAACGCCGACAGGCTGGTGCTCACGCACTACGGCGCGCAACCCGTGGACGCCAACCACCCAAACCCCCGCGTCCACGCCTTCGTGACCGATACGCTGGCGCTGGCCGACCGTGCGGGCCTGCCGGCGCCGCGCGTCTATCTCGTGGACTCTGCACAACCCAACGCCTTCGCCACCGGGCGCGATCCTCATCACGCCGCGGTCGCGGCCACGACCGGGCTCCTGCACATGCTGGACCGCGATGAGATCCGCGGGGTGATGGCGCACGAACTTGCGCACGTGCAGCACCGCGACACGCTGACCATGACAGTTACGGCCACGATCGCGGGTGCGGTGGCGATGCTGGCGAACTTCGCCTTCTTCCTCGGCCCGCGCGACGAAAATGGGCACTCAAACCCGATCGCCGGCCTGCTCATCATGCTGCTTGCGCCGGTTGCGGCGTCCGTCGTGCAGATGGCGATCAGCCGCTCGCGCGAGTATGAGGCGGACCGAATGGGCGCCGCCATCTGCGGCGATCCGCGATCGCTGGCGCGAGCGCTGGAGAAGATGGAGCGGTTCGCGCGCGGCGAACTCAATATTGCGGCCGAACAGAACCCTGCGACGGCGCACATGTTCATCATCAATCCCCTCGCGGGAAGGGGCGCGGACAATCTGTTCTCCACACACCCGAACACCCGCAATCGCATCGCAAAGCTCTACGAGATGGCTGGCGGCGTCCCCGACGCCGAAACCCGCGCGCCGATCGTTGCGACCGAAGGCGCTCCCGGCACGAAAGGCCCCTGGGGCGAACGCCAGCGGGGCCCGTGGGGCTGAGCCCTGGAAATGTTCATCATTGCGCTTGGCGGCCGTTGCGCCCATGACGCCCCATGTCCCGCACATTGCCACCGGCCAAGGGTTCGCCCCGTCAGGCCGCCGCCGTTCTCGTCGCTGAAGTCACCGAACACGGGCGCACGCTCGACGAGGCGCTCACAGACACCAAGAGCTTCAACGCCCTCGAAGGTCGCGACCGCGCCTTTGCGCGCGCCATAGCGAGCGCCACGCTACGCCGGCTGGGCGGGATCGACGTGATGCTCAGCCGCTATCTGCAACAGCCGTTGCCCAGGAGCGCCGCCCTCGCGCGCGCCATCCTGCGCACGGGCGCCGCGCAACTCCTCGTCCTCGGCCTGCCGCCGCACGCGGTGGTGTCCGAAACTGTCGGACTGGCGCAATCGGCCAACAGCGCGCAACCGTTCGCGCGCCTGATGAATGCCGTGTTGCGAAAGGTGGCGACCGATGGCGTCAGCGCCTTCGCCGCGTTGCCGCCGGGCGCCGACCTCCCGGACTGGCTCTTTACCCGGTGGCGCGCGAGCTATGGCGGGGATGTGGCGCGCGCGATCGCATCCGCACTGCGCGAAGAGGCGCCGCTCGACATCTCGGTGAAGGACGCTCCCGAACTGTGGGCCGAAAGACTGGGCGGCGGCGTGTTCGAGGCGAACACGGTGCGCCTCGCCGAACACGGCGATGTGACCGGCATGCCCGGATTCGCCGACGGCGCGTGGTGGGTGCAAGACGCCGCCGCCGCGATGCCGGTGCGCCTGCTCGGGGACGTGCGCGGGCTCAAGGTGCTCGATCTCTGCGCGGCGCCCGGCGGGAAAACCATGCAACTCGCCGCGGCTGGCGCGCGCGTCACTGCGCTCGACCTCTCGGAAGAACGTCTCGCGCGCGTCAGGGAAAACCTTGCGCGCACGCAACTGGAGGCGGAGATCATCTGCGCCGACGCGCGCACGTGGAAGCCTCGACACCTCTTTGACGCCGTCGTGCTGGACGCGCCGTGTTCGGCGACCGGCACGTTGCGCCGCCACCCCGATGTCGCATGGCTGCGCCGCCCGACGGACATCGCGAGCCTGTCGGAGCTGCAGGGCGAACTGCTGGACTGCGCCATCGAAATGGCGAGCCCGGGTGGGAAAGTGCTCTATGCGGTATGCTCCCTCGAACCCGAGGAAGGGCCGGCCGTCGTCGATGCCGCACTCGGCCGCCGCCCCTACGAAATCGAGGGGACCGACCGCATCCTGCGCACGACGCCCGCGACCCGCGCCGCGGAAGGCGGCATGGACGGCTTTTACGCCCGCGTGCTGCACAGGCTGTAGGAATTGTCCCGGATGACGCGATGACCGCCAGCAACCCCGATGACGCCCCCTTCGACGCCGCCGACCCGACCCGTCCCGCAAAGGCGCCCAAACCCCGTGACGCGGCGACGCTGATCCTCGTCCGCAAGGTTCGTGGCGCGTGGACGGTGCTCATGGGCCAGCGCGCGAAGGGGCACGTCTTCATGCCGGACAAGTGGGTGTTCCCCGGGGGGCGCGTAGAGCGGGCCGACGCCGTCGCCGCCGCGGCTTCCGAATTGCGCCCTGAAGTCGAGGCGAAGCTCCTGCTGGAAAAGGCGCGCCGGACGCCCCGTGCCTTCGCACTGGCGGCCGTGCGCGAGACGTTCGAGGAAACCGGGCTGGTGGTCGGGCGGGCCGGCGCGCCGGGCGGCAAGGCCGCGCCTGGCTGGGAAGAGTACGCTGCCTGCGACGCCGCGCCCGAACTGGACAAGCTCGACTTCATTTGCCGGGCGATCACGCCGCCCTACCGGCCGCGCCGCTTCGACGCCCGGTTCTTCTTCGCCGAAGCCGACGCCGTGCTGCTCGACGACAGGCCCCACCTCTCGGGCGACGAGCTCCTGCACTCCAGGTGGTTCACCATGTCGGAGGCGTTTGATCTCGACCTGCCCAACGTCACCCGGTTCGTGCTCGGGGAAGTTGACGCGCGGCTGGCGGGCAAGGCCGAGGACGGCCCACCCTTCCTGCGCTGGACCCGGACCGGCCACCGGATGGACCGTCTCTGAGCTTGACCGCCAGCCGCCCCACGGCTATGTCCCGCGCCTTGTTTTACCGCCCAGCGCTTTCTCGTGGGCAGCACTGCTATCGGGACCTTTCGTCATGGCCAAGCCGGCAACCATCAAGATCCGCCTGAACTCGACGGCGAAGAAGGAAAACGGCGAACCGACCGGCTTCTTCTACGTGGCGAAAAAGAACCCGCGCACGAAGACCGAGAAGCTGAAGTTCAACAAGTACGACCCGGTCGTGCGCAAGCACGTCGAATTCGTCGAAGGCAAGATCAAGTAGGGCCTCGCTCGACTCTGCCCCTGCGACAAGCGCGGCGCTTCCCTTTTGCGCCGTGCCGTTTCACCATCCATCCATGTCGGATCCGCAATCCAAAGCGCTGCTGAGCGACGCCATGAGCGCGCTGCGAGCCGGTGATTCTGCGCGTGCGCTACGGTTGCTCGACGACGCCTACGCGCTCGACGCCGGCGACATAGAAATCCCGATGAACCGGGCGCTCGCCCTGCGCATGCGCGGCGATCTGGCGGGCGCGATGCAGGCGCTGGACGCCGCCCTGGCGCTCGACCCATATTCGCTGCTCGCGCTCCTCTCGCGGGGCGCGTTGTTCGAACAGATGGGCTATCCGCGCGAGGGCGCGAGGGCTTATCGCAATGCACTCCAACTCGCCCCGCCCGACGCCGCGCTACCACCATCGCTGCGCCCGGTGGTCGCCCGTGCGCGCGATGCTGTCGCGAAAAACACCGCCGCTCTTAACGCCTTCCTGCGCGAACGCACGGCCGCTGCGCGCGGCGCCTACCCGGGCCAGGACCTGTCGCGATTTGACGAATGCCTGGACATCCTCTCCGGCGCGAAAAAGGCCTACGTGCAGGAACCGCTCTTCCTGACGTTTCCGAAACTGCCGCCGCTAACCTTTTACAGTCGCAGCTATTTCCCTTGGATGGACGCGCTAGAAGCCCAGACAAACGTCATCCGCGATGAAGTTGTCGCAAAACTCCAAGAATACTGGGACAAATTCCACCCGTATGTGCAGCACCCGCCCGGCGCGCCGGTGGCGCAATGGAAAGCGCTGAATCACTCGCCCGACTGGTCGACGCTTCACCTTTGGCGCGACGGCAGAAAGAATATCGAAAACTGCGCGGCGTTTCCAAAGACAACGGCGATCCTCGACGGCGTTCCAATGGCGGACCAGCCCGGTTTCGCGCCGACCGCGATGATTTCGGTGCTGCAACCGCATACGCGCATACCGCCACACACGGGTTCCTCGAACACGCGCCTTATCGCGCACTTGCCGCTGATCATTCCGGATCATTGTGGTTTCCGTGTCGGCAACGATACCCGGCCGTGGACGATAGGCGAGAGCTTCGTGTTCGACGACACCGTCGAACACGAAGCGTGGAACGATAGCGACCAGCTCCGCGCAGTGCTGATCTTCGATGTGTGGAACCCGCTCATCACGGAGGCGGAGCGCGCGCTGGTCGCCGAGATGACAATGGCGCTGAATGAGTACAATTTGGGACAATAGTCCCATTTTTGACGGTCTCGCCGCGTCCTCGCGCCTTACCCAAGAAGCGGCTCAACGTGAACCAAAAAAAAAGGCGGCGGGCCGAAGCCCGCCGCCAATCATGCTGGACGTATATAAAATCTAGAAGTCGAGTTGCACCCCAGCAAAGAAATACCGCCCAAGTGCATCATATGATTGCGGGAAAGTGTTGCCATTCCCCGTGGTCCCAACAGACGCGGAAAGCGGCGGATCTTCGTCCGTTACGTTGTTCACCCCGAACCGTACCCGCGTATTCTCCAGAGCTTGCCAATAGCCGGCAAAATCGAAGTAGTTTACTGCGTCAAACTTGTAGTCCACGCGATTGGTCGTGTTCGCGGAGGCCAAATTCGCCTCCCCATAGTACCGCCACGTACCGATCAGCTCCAGACCATCATAGGGCGTCTCCCAGCTCACCCGGAAGCTGTGGCGCCATTCCGGGTTAGGAATGCCGCACTCATTGCCGTAGAAGCCCTTGCACTCATAGATCGCCGACGCGCCAACGCCCGGATCCGTTTCCAGCGTGTCAAGGTAGGTTCCGACAAAATTCATGTCGAGCCCGCCAGCCGCTCCGATGTCGAAGCGGTAGTTGGCGTTGATGTCTACCCCCGCAGTCTTGAGACCGCCGATGTTCGTGTTGGGCTCACGAACAAATCCGCCAGCGGTCCACAGAGTTCCAATGTTGCTGCGCTGGATACGTCCGCATGCCGCAGCGCTATTTTCAACATAGCACTGATCAAGCGTCACGAGCGGATCGATGGTGGAAACCAGGTTGGCCACTTCAATATTGAAGTAGTCGATCGAGACATTGAAGCCGTCGATGAAGCTCGGGGTAAAGACAAACCCCACCGTATAAGTATCGGCTTCTTCGGGCTGCAGACCTGAGAACCCACTCTGCAGCGTATTGTACTGTCCCGCCGGGCTATCGAGTATCGGATCGCCATAGTTGGCTGCCGGTACGCCAGTTGCCACACATTGAGCCAAGGTAGCCGTCTGAGCCGGGCCGCAGGGATCCTCATCGGCGTCAAAAAGATTGAGGCCTTGCGGTGTAAACAGCTCAAGCACGTTCGGCGCGCGCACGGCGCGCTGATAGGACCCCCGGACGCGCAGGGAAGGAGCCGGCGACCACGTCCCTCCGACGCCATAGGTGTCCGTGGTGAACCCGGCGCTGTAGTCGGAATACCGATACGACAGGTCGAGCTGCAGCAACTCAACGCCTGGTTTGCCCTCGATGAGCGGGATCTGAAGTTCGCCGAAGAAATCCAAAACGTCTGTCTTGCCGCGCACCGACTGAGTGGGTCCGCCCTGACCCGACAAGTCGCCGGTCTCGAAGGAAGTATCCGAAATCGCAGTCAGCTGATCGGCGCGATACTCGACGCCAAAGGCAGCCTGCAAGGCCGTCTCGGCGAAGGGGCTCTTCAGGCCGACTGTGCCCAAGTCGCCGGTGACAGACCCGTTGACCACCTGTTGAACAGTGGAGCCGCGCTGAACGCCCGGGATTGAAACGTAGTTCAGCGCAGCTTGCGTCACACCGCCTTGCGTCCAGATATTGTATGGCACGCAACCCGCGTCTATGGGCGCAATCGGGCCGGTCGGCCCGTCGGGATCAATGGCGGATACGCACGCGGGCTGCCCGGTGGACGGGTCGATCTGGACATCAAGCGCCCGCGCAATACGCGTGTTCGAGAAGTCGTTCAGATAAGTGCGCGCGAGCAAGACCTTGGAATATTGCGCCGCGATATCGTAGGTCCAGCCCTCAACGAGGGCGCCGCGAACGCCGATGACGCCACGGTATGACTGATAGTTCAGATCATCCTGCCGGCCCCCGCCTTCCACGTTCCGCCGACCGACAAGCACCTCCACGGTTTGCCCGGGCGCGCCCGTGCATCCAAGAGTTGTCAGCTGAGCTGACGACAGAAGCGGATTGGTGCAACTGATGTTGAAGCCGCCATTCGCGCTCGGACCGCCGCCGAAGAACGCACCCGAAGGTGCGATCTGCGCAACAGTCGAGTAATCGGTGAACATGAGCTGCGTGAAGACTTCAGCATGCTCGTTGAGTTCGTAGTGTCCCAGCGCGCCGAAAGAATACCGCTCGTCGGGCCGTTGGAAGTAGTTGATCGGCCCGAAATTGTATTGATCCGTTGCGGCAGCAAACGGTCGGAATGTCTGTCCGGTGCCAATCGTTACGTTTGCTCCGGAATCCAGCGACAGGAAGCGTCCAGTTGCATTGGTGCTGGAGCCGCCGCACGTGAAGCTGGTCGCGCCGGCGCCGCCGATCGAACAAGCCGAGTAGTCTCGATTTGCCTGGGAAACGGCGTCATTGTTTCGATAGGTAATATAGGCTGTTACGTTGCCCTTGCCGTCGCCGGTGGAGGCGCCAAGGAGCGCGGTGATTTCCTTGCCATAACCGTCGACAACATTGTCGTCCGGCAGGCGGAACTGGGACGGGTTTGTCGCAGCCCGCCCCGCGATGACGTTTCGCAGATTGTCGTGATCGTAGTCGTTGTTGTGCTGGTATCCAGAATATTGGGCGTCGATCCGCAGGCCCTCGAAATTGTCCTGCATAACGAAGTTGACGACGCCCGCCACGGCGTCAGAGCCGTAGACCGCCGAGGCGCCGCCGGTGAGGACATCGACCCGCTCGACCAGCGCCGCGGGAATCTGGTTGAGGTCGGCCGCTGTGTCGTTCGGCGAGCCGAAACCCATTCTACGGCCATCAACCAGGACCAGGGTGCGATCCGTACCGATGCCGCGAAGGTTTACAGTCGCCGTTCCGGTGGCGCCGTTTGAGACAGTCGCGTTCTGGGCCGCAAACGCCTGCGGAAGCTGATTCACGAGGTCTTCAATACGGGAAACGCCAGCGGTGGTGATGTCCTGCGCCGTAATCTGCGTGACCGGGCTGGTGGTGACCAGGTTCGCCTGCGGGATCCGCGAACCGGTGACGACGATGAGGTCGCTTTCGTTGTCGGCGGGCGTCGCCGGCTCAGCCTGTTGGGCGAACGCCGGAGCGCCAAGCGCCAACCCGGCAAGCAATGTGGTCGCGAACAAGCCGCGCTTTGTGTCCTGCTTCACTGTGAACCTCCAAATCCGAAACCGACCGCGCTCGACGAGGATGCCGGATGGGAAGCTGTTTCGCCCCTGTCCGGCTCCCGCCGAGTCCCCCCCGAAAAAGGACGCGGCGCGAGCGAAGCGGGAATTTACCATTCCCGTCTGTGCCCTCTTCTTCGCAAACCCGTCATGCCTCCGTCAACGAATGTGGACAGATACTCACGAGAAGAAGGCCGACTGTGGCGAAAAGGGAACAGAAAGGACAACTCGCGCCCCAATCGAGCATGGCCCTTGCGGCTCAAGGGTGATCTTGAAGGAAATTCGCGCACCAGGCGAGCCGATTACCCCTCGATCGACATCCAGCGGGTGCGGTGGATGTCTTCGAGATTGTCAACAAACCCCCGGATTCTGGGGTCGACGAGGTTCTTGGAGGTGCCGAAGGCGACCGGGATGCAGGCCGATTCGTCCAGCATGAGCTGCTCGGCCCGCCGCATGATCCCCGCCCGGACCTCGATGTCGCGCTCGTGGACGGAAGATTCCATCAGGCGATCGTATTCGGGATTCGAATATCCGGTGTAGTTTTGTGGCCCTGTCCGGGTCTCGAACAGGAAAAGATAGGTGTAGGCGTCGTTGTAGTCGGCGATCCAGCCGCCGTCCCCCGCCTCGTAGTTCTTGGACCGCAGGTTGGCGTAGTGGATCTGTCCTTCGACGCCCGAAAGTTTCACCTCGACCCAGGGGGCGATGGCGCGCCAGTCAGCCTGGGCGACGACGGCAATCCGCGGATTGTCCGCCGTATTCCGATGCTCGAAGGTGAAGCGCAGCGGGTTGTTCGGACCGTACCCGGCGTCCTCCAGGAGCGCCTTGGCGGCCGCGCGGCGCAGGGCCATGTCCATGTCCGCGAATTGTATTCGCCCCCCCTGCGGGTAGCCGAAGATGCCGGAGGGCACGAAGGACCAGGCGGGCTGGTGCCCGGCCTGCCAGATCTGTTCGGCCATGAACTTGCGGTCAATGGCCATCGACATGGCCTTGCGCACCCGGGGATCGTTGAACGGCGGCCGCGTGTTGTTGAGCGAAAAGTACTGCAGCAGCATGAATGGCGCGACCCGAACGAAGCCGGGCAGCTCC
>CAZGYQ010000080.1:0-16540 GCA_964530695.1 uncultured Caulobacteraceae bacterium | reverse complement strand
TCGGCGAACACCTGTGCGGAAAGCGCGAGTGCGCTGCGGGTGCTCTCCTGCAGCACGTCGGCGATGCGCTCCACGCAGCCCTCGATCAGCGCCACCATCACGTCGGCGCCGCCGGCGGCGCGTCCGATCCGCGCAGAGGAGCGTCCGTGACCGATGTCGAAGGCGCGTGGGCTGATGTGGCGCACGGTGACCAGCACGCCTTTGTCGGTGAGGATGAAGGTGACCGGCCCGCTCAGGAACAGCCCCTCGTCGCGACGGCCAAGCAGGGTCGTGGTGAGATAGAGCGCGCCGTTTTCCTCGTAGAAGCGCGCGGAATCCTCCATGGCCGATCGCTCGGCGGCGGTGAGCACGTCGACGCGGAGCGAGGTTTCGACGCGCTGTTCCTCAGTGTCGCTCGGATCGCAGAGATCGATCCAGACGAGGCCGGATTGGGTAAGCGCGATTTCGCAATCGCTGGCCCGATGGACCGCGCCGTCGGCATGCCGCTGGTACACTTCAATCATGGCATATCCCGCATGAGAACTTTCATATGCCCTGATTCACCCATCCCCGGATCGCGCCGTGAGGCGCGGGTCCGGGGCCCAATAGCACGATTGGCTCGCCATGCAGGCGTCGCAACGGCCGCGGTTCATGGCTCGCATGGGCCCCGGACTCGCCGCTTTGCGTCGAGCCGGGAACGGGTAAGTCTGAATGGTTGCTACTGTCTGGCCACCGCGCCGCGCACCATCGCGAACCGCACGTCGCGCAGTTGCGAGATGTCGGCGGTCGGGTCGCCGGCCACGGCGATGATGTCGGCGCTCATGCCTGGTTTGAGAGCGCCCGTGACGGCTGAAAGCTGGAGATGCTCGGCGGCGCCCACGGTGGCCGCGCGGATGACTTCGATCGGCGTGTAGCCGGCTTCCACCCACAGTTCCGCTTCGCGCCCGTTCATGCCGTGCGGCGAGACGCCAGTGTCCGTGCCGAAGGCGACGTTCACCCGGCCGAGGCGCGCGCGGCGCAGCATGTCGAGCATCAGCGGCCCGGCGGTGAGCGCCTTCTCCTTCTGCGCTGGCGTCAGGTAGCTGTTCTCGTCACGCGCGCGCTCGCTGACCCACGCGCCCGCGAGCACGGTCGGCACCAGCGTCGCGTGATGATCGCGGAACAGGCGGATGGAGGTCTGGTCGAGATAGGTGCCATGCTCGATGGAATCGAAGCCCGCGCGCAGCGCCGCATTCACGCCGTCGACGCCGTGCGCGTGCGCGGTGACGCGCCGGCCGAGCGCATGCGCGGTGTCGGCGATCGCTTTCATCTCATCGTCGGTGAGCTGCTGGCCGAGACCCGCGCGGGTGTTGGACAAGACGCCGCCCGTGGCGGTCACCTTGATCACGTCGGCGCCGCGCCTGATCTGTTCGCGCACCACGCGACGGCAGTCGTCGGCGCCGTTGCATGCGGTCGGCGTGGCGATGGCGTGCAGCACGTCTTCTGTAAACCCATGCACGTCGCCGTGCCCGCCGGTCGGCGTGATCGCGGCGCCCGCCGCGACGATGCGCGGACCCATGACGGCGCCGCGGGCGATGGCGGCGCGCAAGGCGAAGATCGCCTCGTTCGGCGCGCCGAGATCGGCGACTGTCGTGAAGCCCGATTCCACCGTGCGCCGCGCGTACTTGACGCCCTCGAGCGCGGCGTCCGAACTCGTCTGCGTCACCTCGTCGAGCACCTGGCTCGGCCCCAGTTCGTGGGTGATGTGGACGTGGCTGTCGATGAGGCCGGGCAGGACGAATTTGTCCTTGAGATCGATGACGCGCGCGCCCGGCGCCGTCGTGTAGCCGACGTCGACGCGCACGACCTTGCCGTCGGCGACGACGATGGTGCGATCCGCCTCCACGCGGCCGGTGGCGGGATCGGCGAGCACGCGGCCCGCCTGAATGTAGGTTTCAGCCGGTTGCGGCGTCTGCGCCGAGGCCGGGGAAAGAACCAGTGCGGCGAGCGCCGCGCCCATCACGCTTCGAGCGAACATGCGCCCCTCCATGCCTGTCGATCTTGATGGAGGCAGCTTTCATGCGTCGGCCGGGCGGTCAACTCAGCTCGCCGCGACCGTGAATTCGATGCGGCGGTTGCGGGCGTCCGCCTCCGGCGTCCGCGCGAGATCGAGGGGACGGGTAGCGCCGTGGCCGACCGCAACGAGCGACCCCTCCGCCACGCCCTTGCCGACGAGATAGTCGCGCACCGTCGCTGCACGCGCTTCGGAGAGCCGCTGGTTGCGCTGCGGCGATCCGGAAAGGTCCGTGTGACCGGCGACCTCGAAGCGGAATACGCGGCAGCGCAGCGCGACGCCGGAAAGTGTGTCGAGGAGGCGGCGATTGTCGCCGTCGAGCGTGGCGCTGCCGGGGGTGAAGTTGATGCTGCGCCCGTCGAGCGTGGCGTCGAATGCCTGTTGGCACGCGGCGAGATCGGGCGTTTCGCCCAGCGCCTGCAATGCCGCGCCCACTCCGGCTGGGCCGCCCTGCAGGTGCGTCGCGTCGATGACCAGCGAGACGTCCTGTTCGCGACCGAGCGCCTGTTCGGCCGCCTCGAAGCCGTACTGCAGCGAATCCACGTCGGGCGCTTCGCCCGAGACGGTGGCCACCTTGTCGGCGACGTCGATGTCGAGCCAGTCGAAACCGCGCTGGGCGAGCGACTGCTTCATCGTCTTGACCCACGGCGGGTTGTTGTCGGGCTGTGGCGCGGCGCCTGACAGGCCGATGAGCGCCAGGACGAACAGCGCCGAAGTCACCGCCGCGCCTACGCCGATCCCCGCGCCCACCGCGCGCGCGCGCCGCTTCCGTCTGTCGCTCACGTCCGTTCTCCCCGATGACTGGCGGCCTCCATAGTCGGCGCACGCACCCGGCGCAAATCGTCTTCAGTTGCGCGCCGCCACGACGAAGAGACGTCGGAAGGGAAAGAAGGTCGCGCCATCCTTTTCCAGCGGATACGCGGCGGCGAACCGCGCCATGACCTCGTCCTCGAACGCGGCGCGCTCGTCGCCATCGAGGCGGTCCAGGAACGGACGCAGCCCCGTGCCCGCCATCCAGCGGAACACCGGATCGGGGCCCCTCAGGATGTGAAGATACTCGGTCGTCCAGACGTCGCGACGCGCGCGATGCAGGGCGCGCGCGTAGTCCGCGCCGCGGGCGAAACCGCCGGGATCGTACCAGCGCGCGCCGTCGAGCTTTTCCGCCCACGGGCCGTTCGCGGCGACCTCGCGCATGACCACGTGCGACGGCTGATCAAAATTTTGCGGCACCTGGAACGCGAGCACGCCGCCCGGCGCGAGATGCGCGAAGAAGCGGCGCGCGAGCGCGACCGGATCGGGCGACCACTGGAATGCCGCGTTGGCGTAGATCACGTCCGGCGGCGTGGGCGGTTCCCAGCTCTCAAAGTCGCCGACGACGAACTCGGCGTTCACGTTCGACCTGCTCGCCGCCTCGATCATCTCGACGCTGGAATCGACGCCGAGGATCTGTGCGCCGGGCCAGCACGCGGCGAGCAGCGCGGTCGAGTTGCCTGGGCCGCAGCCGAGATCGACCACGCTCGCCGGTTTTTCGTTGGGAATGCGCGCGAGCAGGTCCGCCGCCGGACGCGAGCGCTCGGCGCCGAACTGCAGGTAGATCGCAGGATCCCACGGCATTTCGGCGCTCCTAACCGGCAAAGCCCGCCTTGCGCGCGAAACCGCGCGCCGCCTCCGCCAGCAACGGCACGCGCTCGCCCATCGCCACCGCCTGCGGCGACGCCGCGGTGCCATCGCGCACGCGGCCCGCGATGCCCTGGCAGATGCCCGCGAGTCGGAAGGAGTTGTAGGCGAAGTACCAGTCGAGTTCCGGCAGGCCGGCGCGACCGGTGGCCTTGCAGTAGATTGCCACCGCCTGTTCCACTGTGGGGATGCCCCACGCCTTCAGGTCGATTCCGGCGAGACCGGCGCGACCGCCGTCCTGCGGCATCACCCAGTTCATCAGCAGGTAGGTGAAATCGGCGAGAGGGTTGCCGAGCGTGGAGAGCTCCCAGTCGAGCACGGCGATCACGCGCGGCTCGGTGGGGTGAAGCACCATGTTGTCGAGGCGGTAGTCGCCGTGGACGATGGAGGTTCTGTCGTCGGTGGGCAGGGATTTCGGCAGCCAGTCGATGAGCTGGTCCATCGCCTCGATCTTCTGCGTTTCGGACGCGAGATACTGTTTCGTCCAGCGATCGACCTGACGGCCGAAGTAGTTGCCCGGCTTGCCGAAATCCGAGAGCCCCACCGCGGCTGCGTCGGTGTTGTGCAGGGCCGCCAGCGTCTCGATCTTGGCCTTGTACACTGCCGCGCGCTCGACGGGGTCGGAGTCCGGCATCGTGCCGTCCCAGAGGATGCGACCCTCCACCATGTCCATCACGTAGAACATGGTGCCAATGACGGCGTCGTCGGTGCACAGACCGAACGGGCGCGCGACGGGAAAGCCCGTCGGGTAAAGCGCGGAGATCACCTTGAATTCCCGGTCCACCGCGTGCGCGGAGGGCAGCAGCTTGCCTGGCGGCTTGCGGCGCAGGACGTATTTCCGCGCGGGCGTCACGAGCTGATAGGTGGGGTTGGACTGCCCGCCCTTGAACTGGCGAACTTCCAGCGGCCCAGCATACCCCTCGACGTTGGCTGCCAACCACGCGGCGAGCGCGCCTTCGTCGATGGCGTGACGCTCATCGACCGGCTTGGTGCCGGAGAAGGTCTCCTGGGCGGTGGGCGCGGGTGCGGACATGAGGTGCCTCCGTGTTCGTTACGGCCGTTTTCGGCGCGCGCCGCGAAGCACGCAAGTCGCGACGCAGCGTCATGGCGTGGCGGCGGTGAAACCTGTGGGTCGGCTAGTGTTGCATTCTGGACACGACGTGGCGGTGAAAACTCAATGTTAAGCGCTTGTGTATGTATCGTGACGGCGCGGCGGGTCAGGCTCGGCGACAACTCTCGGGAAGCGATTGTTAACCAAATTCGCGTCTTCGAGTGATCATTCAATCCGCCTGAGGAGCCTGACGCATGACCGTATCCCACCGCGCGCTGTTGTTTGGACTGGGCGCCCTCGGCCTGTGGGCCGCCGCGACGCCTGTCGTCAGCGCTCAGGAAGCCGCCGCGCCCGCCGAAGGCGACGAGATTGTCGTCACCGGCACCCGCGTGCAGGGGCGCTCGCGCCTCGACACAGTCGCGCCTGTCGACGTCATCACCGCTGAGTCGCTCGGCAAGGCCGGCACCACGGAAGTGAACCAGGCGCTCTCCTACGCCCTGCCTTCGTTCAACTTCCCGCGCCCGGCGATCACCGACGGCACCGACACGGTGCGTCCGGCTACGCTGCGCGGCTTCGCGCCGGACCAGGCGCTGGTGCTGGTGAACTCCAAACGCCGACACGCAACGGCGCTGGTCAATGTCAACGGCTCCATCGGCCGCGGCTCGTCAGCGGTCGATCTCAATACCATTCCCTCGGGCGCCATCGGTTCGATCGAAGTGCTTCGTGACGGCGCTTCGGCGCAGTATGGCTCGGACGCGATCGCCGGCGTGCTCAACGTCCGCCTGCGCGAGGCCCGGAACGGCGGGGCCGTGAGCGTGACCTACGGCGAACGCATGACGACGGTCGAAACGCCGACCGCTAATCCGTCAGGAAACGCCGGTTCGCCGACCCCGAACTGGACGGTCCCTCAGGATCTGAAGAAGCGCGACGTCTCCGACGGCGCCACGATCACGACGTCCGGCTGGGTCGGCCTGCCGCTGGGCGAGGAAGGTTTTCTCACCATTTCGGGCGAATACAAGGACGCCGAGCGCACCGTGCGCGGCGCGCCGGACGCACGCCAGCAGTATCCGCTGATCGCCGGCGCCTACGATCCGCGCGAGCAGACCATCAACCGCCTCAACTCGGCGTTCGGCGATCCGGAACTTGAGCAGTACACGCTGTTCGCCAACGCCGGCATGGATCTGGGCGCCGCCGAACTCTACGGCTGGGCGAGCTACCAGGACCGTGACGCGCTCTCCGCTGGCTTCTGGCGTCGCGCGGTGCAGACCGCGCTGCCCGGCACGCCGCCGCCGGCCAGCCAGAACATCATTTCCATCTATCCGGACGGATTTTTGCCGCTCATCCACCCGCAGATCACCGACTACGAGGCTGCTGGCGGCCTGAAATTCGAGGCCGCGGGCTGGGATCTCGACACCAGCGTCGTCTACGGCTCCAACGAAATCGAGTTCGGCGTCGACAACACGCTGAACGCCTCGATCGGCCCGACAAGCAAGCGCAGCTTCGATGCAGGTTCGCTGATCTATACGCAACTCGTCGGCAACTTCTCCGCCGTGCGATCGGTGCCCGTGAGTTTCCTCGCCTCGCCGCTGAACGTGGCGACGGGGATCGAGGCGCGTCGGGAGACCTACGAAATTCAGGCCGGTGAGCCCGATTCCTACCGGCAGGGTGGATATCAGGTTGAACCGGGACGCGTCGCCGTGCCGGGCGCGCAGGTGTTTCCCGGCTTCCAGCCGATCAACGAGGTGGAGGAAGACCGCACCGCCATTGGCGCCTATCTCGATCTCGAAGCCAACCTGACGGATGCGTTGCTTGTGTCCGGCGCGCTGCGTGTCGAGGACTACTCGGACTTCGGCTCGTCGGTGACGGGTAAGGTCGCTGCGCGTTACGATTTCAATGACAACTTCGCGCTTCGCGGCGCTGTGTCCACGGGCTTCCGCGCGCCGTCGCTGCAGCAGTCGTTCTTCGGCTCAACCGCTACGAACTTCGTCAACCTGCCGCCGCTGACGCCGCTGCAGGTGCTGCACGTGCCGGCGACGTCGTCCGTCGCCGCCGCGCTCGGCGCCAAGCCGCTGGAGGCGGAGGAGTCCGAAAACTTCTCTCTTGGCGCGGTCGCGCGCAGCGGTAGGTTCAGCGCCACCTTCGACACCTACTTCATCAAGATCGCCGATCGGATCGTGCTGTCCGAAAATCTCGGCGCCGGCAGTTCGGCGACCGATGCAGCGATCCGGGCCATCGTCCAGGCGGCGAACCCGAACGTCGATGCGGCGCGCTTCTTCATCAACGGCGTGGATACCGAAAGCTTTGGTATCGATATCGTTCTGAATTACCGTCTGCCGACCGACTACGCCGGCGACTGGGAATTCACCCTCGGCGCGAACGTCAACCAGACCGACATCACCGGCCTCCCGGCCCAACCCGCCGGCGTCCTGCCGGTAGGAGTGGCGCCGCCCACGCTGTTTGGGCGGGTGGCGCAGATCACGCTTGAGGACGGTCAGCCCAAGGAGAAGGTCACTTTCTCGACGAACTGGGACTATGGATCGTTCGGCGCGACGTTCCGCGGCACCTATTACGGCGCTGTAATCTCGCCGGGCGGCAGCGCCGCTGGCGATATTTATCTCGGTCAGAAGACGGTGTTCGATCTTGAGGGCCGGGTCAGGGCCGGGGAGGGCTTCCAGCTCGCTCTGGGCGCTGAAAACCTGCTGGATGAGTATCCGGACGCCACGCCGGCGTCGATCAACACCTCGGGCGCAACGGCCTTCTCATCCTACTCGCCCTTTGGGTTCAACGGACGGTACGTGTACGCCCGTGCGACCTACAGTTGGTAGCCGCCCCAGGGCTGCGGGATACTTGTTCCGCAGCCCGATTCGCCTCATCCGGGAAATGGTTCGATGAGCCAATCGTCAGTTGAAATAAGTGGGCGACGGTCCCCATTGTGGCTCTTGCGCTTCACTGCGGGGTTGTCGTGCAGTGCGGCGCTAATGAGTATCGCCATGGATGGAAAAACGGTGTAGGCGTTGCGGGAATGCGGCTCCGTCCGTGTTCCGGTCGCCAAAGTGACGCAGGCTTTGTCTGGTTGAGGCGACTAGGCCATGGTTGCGACGGTATCGCTGAATTATTGAGGGGAACGACATGAAGAAAGTTCTGCAGGGCGCGACGGCTCTGGCGGCGGTGATGATCGCCAGCCCGGCGTTCGCAACGGAAGGCTGGTACGGCAAGATCGACGCCGGCTACGGCTTTGACGGCAGCCTGGACACCGACCGGCTGACCACCCCGGCGTTCGGCGGCGATCTCGCCCTCGACAACGACTGGTCGGAAGACGTGGGTCTCGGCTATGGCTTCTCGAACGGCCTGCGCCTCGAAGGTGAGCTCGCTCATCGCTACAACGCGATCGAGGGCGGCGCGACATCGCAGGATGGCGGCAACACGCAAGCCTACACCGCGATGCTGAACGGGATCATCGATCTCAATCAAGGCGGCACGGTGCAGCCGTACTTCGGCGTCGGCGTCGGCATCGGTCGCGTGGATGCGAATGCTGCTGACGGTCCGGCTACCGGCAACGCGGTGACGGCGTTCTTCGACGACAGCGACACGGCGCTTGCGTACCAAGGGCTGCTCGGCGTCGGCTTCAAGGTTTCGGAACAACTGACGTTCGACGTCGGCTACCGTTACCTGATGATCCCGAACCTCGAATTCAACGGCCGCAACGGCGCAGCCGCGCGCGCCTACGAGGCCGACTACAAGCATCAGTCCGCCACGGTCGGCCTGCGCTGGCAGTTCGCCGCTCCCCCGCCGCCGGTCGTGGAAGCGCCCCCGCCGGTCGTGGAAGCGCCGCCGCCGCCGCCGGTCGTCGCTCCCCCGCCGGTCGCCGTTGCGTGCCCGACGACGGAGTTCAAGGTGTACTTCGAGTGGGATCGCTCGAACCTCAACCAGGCTGCGCTCGACACGATCGACGCCGCTGTCAACCAGGCCAAGGCGTGCAACGTCTCCGGCGTTCTGGTCATCGGCCACACCGACACGTCGGGCCGCCCGGCCTACAACGTCGGCCTGTCGCAACGTCGCGCTTCGGTCGTCCGTGACGCGCTCGTCGCGCGCGGCATCGACGGCGGCGCTGTCACGTCGGACGGCAAGGGCGAAGCGGAACTCGATCGCGCCACGCGCGATGGCGTCCGTGAGCCGCTCAACCGTCGTACGGT
This sequence comes from uncultured Caulobacteraceae bacterium, assembly GCA_964530695.1. GTDB lineage: Bacteria > Pseudomonadota > Alphaproteobacteria > Caulobacterales > Aquidulcibacteraceae > VFBF01. The sequence continues at coordinate 7,587 of CAZGYQ010000080.1, read as the reverse complement.
CGTCACGATCTCCTTCCGTCCGTAACCGGACCTCGAAGGCGTATGGGACGGGCCCGGCGCAAGCCGGGCCCGTTTCGTTTATGAGCGCCGACCCGTATCGTTTATGGGCGCCGATAAGGGTGCGGGAACGGCCACGCGTTCACCAGAAGCATTGAACCGTGCGCGCCCCGGGCGCATGAGAATGCGCGCATGACAGCATCGTCCCCATCTCTTCATCAGAGCGGCATATTCGATGCGCTGGACGCCGCGGCTCCGGCGATGATCGTGCGCACGGAGGCGTGGTCCGCGGTTAACTCCGGCAGCCTTGAGCTGGCTGGGCTCGCCCGCATGGCGGATCTTCTCACCGACGCATTCGCCGCCTTGCCCGGCGCGGTTGAGCGCGTGCCCCTCGCGCCGAGCGAGCGCGTTCGCACTGACGGCGTCATCGAGGCGCGCGCCCACACCGATGCGATCCGCATCCGCGTGCGCCCGCAGGCGCCTGTGCAGATCGCCCTGACGGGTCACTACGACACCGTCTTCGCGGCGAATCACCCGTTCCAGAGGCCCGAACATCTCGACGCACAGATCTTGCGGGGACCTGGCGTCGCCGACATGAAGGGCGGCATCATCGTCATGTTCGAGGCGCTGAAGGCCCTTGAGACCACGCGGACGGCGCCGAACGTGGGTTATGAAGTGCTGCTCAGCCCCGACGAGGAAATCGGGTCGCCCGCGAGCGCGCCGCTTCTCGCCGAACTCGGCGCCCGCGCGCATGTAGGCATGACCTACGAACCCGCGCTGCCGGACGGTTCGCTCGCCGGGGCGCGCAAGGGCTCGGGCAATTACAGCCTCATCCTCTCGGGCAAGGCCGCTCACGTGGGCCGCGCGTTCGACGCCGGCCGCAGCGCGGTGGTCGCCGCCGCCGACGCGGTGATGCGGCTCGATGCGCTCAACGGCCAGCGCGAGGGCGTGACGATAAACATCGGCGCCGTCGACGGCGGCTCGCCCGTGAACATGGTGCCCGACGGCGCGGTGGTCCGCTTCAACGTGCGCGTGCCGGATGCGGCGTCGCGGACCTGGATCGAAACGGAGATCGCGCGCGTGGTCGAGGCGGTCGGCGCGCGCGACGGCATCCGCACGCACCTGCATGGCGGCGTCACGCGCGGGCCCAAACCCATGACGCCGGTTCAACAGAAACTCTTCGGCTGGGTTCGCGAGGCCGGCGCGATGATCGGCGTCGATCTCGCCTGGCACGCCACGGGAGGGGTCTGCGAGGGCAACAATCTCTTCGCCGCGGGCTGTCCGAACATCGACACGCTCGGTGTCCGCGGCGCCAATCTGCACAGCGATCAGGAGTACGCATTGAAAGACAGCTTCGGCGAGCGCGCGAAGCTCTCGTTCCTCATGCTCGATCACTTCGCGCGCGGCGTCTGGGATGCGCGCGCGCTTCGTTCCGCGATGGCGACCGCATGACCACCGGCGCCTATGTCATCCGTCCGGCGCGCGAGAGCGATCTGCCGGCGTTCCGCGAACTGCGAGAACTCGCGGGGCCAGGCTTCACGAGCCTGCAGGCCGACGACGCCGCACTCGAGGCGCGCCTCAGGAAATCCGCCGCGACCTTCGCCGCCGATATCGCCGAACCGGGCGCGGACCAGCGCTATCTGCTGATCCTCGAACACCGCGAGACGGGAACGCTCGCCGGCGTCGCGGGCGTGAAGGCGTGCGTCGGCGAACAGCCGCCGTTCTACAATTTCCGCGTCCTCAGAATTGCGCAGGCGTCCGCCGCCGCGAACCGTCGCTACGACATGGAAGTGCTGATCCTGGTGAACGAGTTCACGGGCTGCACGGAAGTGGGCTCGCTCTTCGTGAAGCCCGAGCACCGCGTTGGCGGAGTCGGGCGGATGCTCGCGCAGACTCGCTACATGCTGATGGCGACCGCGCCGCATCGTTTCTCGCCGTCGGTGGTCAGCGAACTCCGCGGCGTCGTCGACGCGGACGGCAAGTCGCCGTTCTGGGAACATCTCGGGCGTCACTTCTTCAAGATGAGCTTCCCTGAAGCCGACACGATGAGCGCGACGACGGACAACCAGTTCATTCTCGACCTGATGCCGAAGTATCCGATCTATGCGGACCTCCTGCCGGAAGAGGCGCGCGCGGTGATCGGCAAGTGCCACCCGGCGGGCGAGGGCGCGCTGAAGCTGCTGGAGTGGGAAGGTTTCCGTTACGAGCATGTCGTCGACATCTTCGACGGCGGACCGCTCGTCACCGCGCCGCGCGATTCGATCCGCACGTTCCGTGAATCGCGGCGCATGCCGCTGAACCGCATCGATCGCGTCGACAACCCCGTGCGCGCGCTGGTGGCGAAGCCTTCGGTCGCTTCGTTCCGGTGCGTATCGAGCGAGATCGCAGTGCGCGACGGCGCAGCGTTCGCCGGTGCGGGCGTGCACGAGGCGCTCGGACTTGAAGACGGCGAAACAGCCCTGATCTGGTGCAACGATGCGCGCTGAACTCTACATCGACGGCCAATGGCGCCTTGGGCGCGGCGAGGAATTTTCGTCGACCGATCCCGCGACCGGCGAAACCGTCTGGTCGGGCGCGGCGGCGTCCGCTGATGACGTAAGCGAGGCGTGCGCCGCCGCGCGTCGCGCGTTTCCGGCTTGGGCGCGTCGGCCGCTCGAGGAACGCATCGCCATCGTGCGCGCCTATGCGAAGGCGGTGGAAGCCCGCGCGGGCGAGCTCGCGGAGACGATCGCGCGCGAGACTGGAAAGGTCCTGTGGGACTGCAAGGGCGAGGCGGCCTCCGTCGTCGGCAAGATCGAGCTTTCGATCAAGGCGCAGGCAGATCGCGCAGGCCATCGCGACGACAAGACCGCGTTCGGTGCAGCGACGCTCGATCACCGCCCGCACGGCGTGATGGCGGTGTTCGGACCGTTCAATTTCCCGGCGCACCTGCCGAACGGCCACATCGTGCCGGCGCTGCTGGCGGGCGACACCGTGGTGTTCAAGCCGAGCGAGCTCACGCCGGGCGTGGCGCGCGCGATGATCGCCTGCTGGGCCGAGGCGGGTCTGCCGCACGGCGTCGTGAACATGGTGCAGGGCGGCCGCGATGTAGGCGGCGCGCTGCTTGCGAATCCCGAACTGAATGGCGTGCTGTTCACCGGCTCCGCGCACGCGGGCCAGTTCATCCACCGCCAGTTCGCTGGGCGTCCGGATATCGTGCTCGCGCTCGAACTCGGCGGCAACAATCCGCTCATCGCCTGGCCGCCTGCGGATGTCGCCGCTACCGCCAATCTCATCGCGCATTCGGCGTTCGTCACCAGCGGTCAGCGCTGTTCGTGTGCGCGCCGGCTCATCGTGCCGGACGACGCATGGGGCAGGGACGTCATCGCGGCGCTGAAGGACATCGCCGGCGGCCTCGTTGTCGGCGCCTGGAATGCGCAGCCCGAGCCGTTCATGGGGCCGCTTGTGCGGGAACATGCGGCGGTACAGGCGGAAGCCTTCTTTGGCGCACTCGTCGCGCGCGGCGGCGCAGAGATCGAACCGTTCGTGCGCGACGGCGCTTTCGTGCGTCCCGCGATTGTCGACATGACGGGCGCGCAGGGCGCCGAGGACGAGGAGCTGTTCGGCCCTGTGCTCCAGGTGTGGCGCGCGCGGACGTTTGACGAGGCTCTTGAACTCGCCAACGCGACACGGTTCGGGCTTGCAGGCGGATTGATCTCCGATGATCCGGCGCTCTGGGCGCGCGCGCGCATCGAACTGCGTGCAGGCGTGCTCAACTGGAACCGTCCCACGACGGGCGCCTCCGGCGCGATGCCGTTCGGCGGGCCGGGACTTTCCGGCAGCGCGCGGCCGAGCGCGTCTTACGCTGCGGACTACGTCGCCTATCCCGTCGCCACGCAGCGTGCGGACAAGGCCGTTGCGATCCCAGCGCCTGGCCTGCCGCAATGACTGCCGCCGAAGTCAATTTCGACGGACTGATCGGACCGACGCACAACTACGCCGGGCTTTCCGAGGGCAATCTCGCCTCCGCGAAAAATCGCGACACCGTCGCCAGGCCTCGAGACGCCGCGCTCGAAGGCATCGCCAAGATGCGCCGGCTGATGGCGATGGGCGTCCCGCAAGGCGTGTTGCCGCCGCTGGAGCGCCCGTCGATGGCGTTCCTGCGCACGCTCGGTTTCTCCGGCGATGATCGCGCCGTGTGGGAGGCCGTATGGAGGAGCGAGGAGCGCATCGCCCGCAATGCGCTCGCGGCGTCGGCCATGTGGGCGGCGAACGCAGCGACCGTCTCGCCGGGCGCCGATACTGCGGACGGCCGCATTCATTTCACGGCCGCCAATCTCTCCACCATGCTGCACCGTGCGCTTGAAGGCGAAGGCACGACCCACGCGCTCGCTCGCATCTTCACGCGCGACGATACATTTGCGGTGCATGATCCGCTGCCGCTCCAGTCAACGTTTTCGGATGAAGGCGCCGCCAATCACATGCGTCTGTGTGCGGACCATGGATCGCAGGGCGTCGAGGTGTTCGTCTACGGCCGCGCGGGCGAGGAGATGCGCGCCGGATTTCCCGCGCGTCAGACGCTTGAAGCGTGCCGCGCCATCGCGCGTCGCCACGGGCTCGATCCCGCGCGCACGGTGTTTGCGCGGCAATCGACGGCGGCGATCGAGGCGGGGGCGTTCCACAACGATGTGGTGGCGGTCGCCGACTGCCGGACGCTCTTCTTCCACGAGCAGGCGTTCGAGGACAAGGCGGCGGTGCTTGCCGAGATCACGGCGAAGGCGCGCGGTCTGTTCGAGCCAGTGTTCGTGGAGGTTCCCGCCGCCGACGTGCCGCTGGCGGATGCGATCACGTCGTATCTTTTCAATTCGCAGCTGGTCACCGCGCCGGGGGCGGATCGTCAGGTGCTGATCGCGCCGCGCGAGGCGGAAGAGAATGCCCGCTCCGGCGCTTTCATCGAGAAGATGCTCTCCGGCAACGGGCCGATCGGGCGGGTGGACTTCGTCGACGTATGCGAGAGCATGAAGAACGGCGGCGGCCCTGCCTGTCTGCGCCTGCGCGTCGCCGCGACCGCTGCTGAGCGGGCAATGATCACGCCGGGTTTCCTGCTCGACGATGCGCTCGCCTCACGGCTCGAGGACTGGGTGCGCAGCCACTATCGCGAGACACTGGCGCCAGGCGATCTCGCCGATCCCGCGCTCCTTGATGAAACCCGCGCCGCGCTGGATGCGCTGACGCGGGTCCTGCCTCTCGGCTCCGACTTCTACGCCTTCCAGCGCGCCTAGTTCAGCAAGCTCGGCCGCAGCTTGTAGGCGCCGTCCTCGCTCTGCTGGAAGGCTTCCGCCACCGCCGGGTGCGAGACAGGCTCGCCGGTCTCGTCCTCCAGGAGGTTCTGCTCGGAGACGTAGGCCGTGTAGTGGCTCTCCTCGTTCTCGGCGAGCAGGTGATAGAAGGGCTGGTCCTTGCGGGGCCTGATGGCCTCCGGGATGGCCAGCCACCATTCCTCGGTGTTGTTGAACACGGGGTCGACATCCACGATGACGCCCCGGAACGGGAACAGGCGGTGCTTGACCACCTGACCGATGCCGAACTTGGCTTCACGCATCTCTCTTCCTCCGCGGGGGGTGAAGGCCCAGTGCGGTGACCGGGCTTGTCCGCTTCGTCAGAAAACGTAGGGGCCCCATTTCCGTCCAACAAGGGCGAGGTTCACGGGACCCACAGTCCTTGCTAGCATGTGCCTTAAAAGCAAGCATCGCCGGACGCCTGGATGGGGCGCCCGCACGGGGCAGGAAGTCATGGCAGACAAGGACGGAGCGGAGCGCCCGGCGCGCCGTCGCTTCGCCCCCCAGCACGGCGCGCCCACCGGCGAGGTGGTGTACGCGGCGCTCGACCTGGGGACCAACAATTGCCGGCTCTTGCTGGCCGAGCCGACCCAGCGCGCCTTCCGGGTGCTGGACTCGTTTTCGCGCATCATCCGCCTGGGCGAGGGGCTGACGGCCAGCGGCGTGCTGTCGGAGCCGGCCATGGACCGGGCGCTGGAGGCCCTGAAGGCCTGCGCCATGATCGTGGCGCCGCACCAGCAGCTGAAGATCCGCGCCATCGCCACCCAGGCCTGCCGGATCGCCGCCAACGGGCCGGAATTCCTGGCGCGGGTGAAACGGGAGACGGGGCTCTCCCTTGAGATCGTCACGCCGGCCGAGGAGGCGCGGCTCTCGGTGCTCGGCTGCGCGCCGTTGATGGACCCGTCGGCGGACGTGGCGCTGGTGATCGACATCGGCGGCGGCTCGACGGAGCTCTCCTGGGTCGATCCGCGCAGCGCGCACGCCAAGCCCAAAGTGCTGGCCTGGACGTCGCTGCCCGTGGGCGTGGTGACGCTCGCCGAACAGTTCCCCGAACCGCACGACCACGGTCCGGCGTGGTACGCCGCCATGTGCGCGGCGGCGGCCGACCACGTGCGCGCCTTCGTCGGCGCCGATGCGCACAAGAACGCGTTCCACATCGGGCGCGCGCATGTGGTGGGCACCTCGGGCGCGGTGTCGAGCCTCGCAGGCGTGCATCTCGACCTGCCGAAGTACCAGCGCTCGAAGGTCGACGGTCTGTGGATGCAGATGCACGATGTGCGCAAGGTGGCCGGCGAACTGCGCGCGCTGCCGAAGAGCGGGCGCGCCGCCCATCCGTGCATCGGCGCCGATCGGGCCGACCTCGTGGTGCCGGGGTCGGCGATCCTTGAAGCGGTGTCGCGGCTGTGGCCTGTGGAGCGCGTGCGTGTTGCAGATCGCGGACTTCGCGAAGGCGTGCTGATCGAGTTGATGGCGCCGGCGCGCGGAGGGATCACATGAGCGACGAACCCGAAGAAAAGCGTCGCTGGATCCGGCCCGCCGAAGCCTCGACCGGCGGACGCAAGCTGGCGGTGAAATCGCGCAAGGCGAAGACCGAATCCTCGAAGAACTGGATCGAACGCCAGCTCAACGATCCGTATGTTCAAAGGGCTCAGGCGGATGGCTGGAGGGCGCGCTCGGCGTTCAAGCTGATCGAACTCGACGAGAAATTCGGGCTGCTGAAGAAGGGCATCCGCGTGTGCGATCTTGGCGCAGCCCCCGGCGGCTGGGCGCAGGTGGCGCTGCACAAAGGCGCGGCGAAGGTCGTCGGCATCGATCTTCTGGAGATGGTTCCGCTGGAAGGCGCGACGCTGCTGCTGATGGACTTTCTCGACGACGCGGCGCCGCAAGCGCTGATGGACGCGCTCGGCGGGCCGCCCGATCTGGTGATGAGCGACATGGCGGCCAACACCACCGGTCACAAGCCGACCGACCAGATCAAGACCGGCGCGCTCGCGGAAGCCGCCGCGCATTTCGCCATCGACGTGCTCGCGCCGGGCGGCGCGTTCGTGACGAAGGCCTTCCAGGGCGGCCTCGATTCCGACTTGCTGAAGATGCTGAAGCAGAACTTCGCCGAAGTGAAACACGCCAAACCCCCGTCGAGCCGCGCGGGCAGTCCGGAGATATTTCTCGTCGCGAAGGGGTTCAGGGGAAGAAGCGCCGAAAATCGGTGAACCCGGAGAGCAGGACCGCGCACCTCCCGGTGCGCATGCGGTGTTTGGTTCATCTCCCGTCT
>CAZGYQ010000079.1:0-16849 GCA_964530695.1 uncultured Caulobacteraceae bacterium | reverse complement strand
TCGTCGGCGGCAACCCATCTTGGCGGTGAACGGCGAGAACGTCATAAGACAAGCATTGTCCGACGAAGTGGATCCCGGTTCGTCGAGAGAAAATGCGACCAATCAACAACCTAGAGCCCCGATCCGATTCCATCGGATCGGAAACGGCTCTAGACGATGGCCGCTCTGACCACATTCCTTTATCGTCTGGCCCGCGCAGAGACGGAACACAAAAAGGCCGGCGCTTCTCGCGAGGCGCCGGCCGATTCTTGACTCGCGCCGTGTTCAGGGCGCCGTGTTCAGCGTGTCCTGTTCAGCGCGTCGGGGGTTGCGTCGCCGCCGCGCCGCCGAAGCAGTTAGGCCCCGCGAACCAGTCGTTGATCAACGTCAGCGATTCGCGATGCCACTCGGGCCACCACGGCAGCTGGTGCCACATGTCCTTGATCTCGACGTACTGCACCGTCTTGGCCGCGCCGCGCATTGCACGATTGAAATCGCGTGAGTGGATGGTGTCGGCCTGACGGTCGCGATCGCCGTGGTAGAGCAGGATCGGAATGTTTGCGTTGCGGACATTTTCGATCGGGTTCATGCCGGCGACCGTCCAGCCCTGATATTCACGCTGCAGGCGGTTTGCGCCCCAGAGATTTGCGAGTCGGCCAAGATCGGCCACGCCCGCGCCCGAAAGCGCGCAACGATAGGGGCTGTTGGGACGAACCGATGCCGCGATCGCCGCGAAGCCGCCGTACGAATAACCAAAGATGGCCATGCGTTGCGGATCGCCGATGCCTTCACTCACGAGGTACGCCGCAGCGTCGTCGTTGTCGTCGGACATCTTCTGTCCCCACTCTGCGTCGCCCGCTTTCCAGAGCGCCATGCCCCAGCCGTCCGAACCGCGATACTGCGGCTGGATCACGGCGTATCCGCGCGAGGCCATGAACTGCGTCCAGCCGCTGGAATCCCAGCCGAGATAGTCGCGCGCCCACGGACCGCCGTGCGGGTGCACGACGACCGGAATACGGCCATGCCTCGCCTTGTCGTACCCGGGCGGCAGCGTGACGAAGGCGGGAATGGAAAGGCCGTCGCGCGCGGCGAAGCGCACGAATGTCGTGTCCGACAGCGACTGCGGGTTGAGCCATGAGCGCTCACGCCCAAGCAGCTTGAGTTCACGACCATTGATCAGCACGTAGTAGGCGGGCGAATGCCGGGGGCTCGAAACCGTGATGATCGCGCGTCCGGTTTCGCGCACGAGATTTCCGCTGAAGCGAACCTGCTGCCCCGGAAACTGCGCTTCCAGCGTGCGTTGCAGGGGCGCCCAGTAGTCGTCGTTGAAGATCTCGCGCCGGGAGGGGCCTTCGACCGTTATGGATCCAATGCCCAAGAGCCGCTTGTTCGCGCGATCGATGAGCGGCCTGGTGCCCACGACGTCATATTCCGGCGACGAAAACGCCGGTTGGGCCTCCCAGGTCCGCGTCGCGATGTCGTAGATCCTGATCTGGGTGAAGTTGGAGCCCCGGTTCGTGGCGACGTAGAGTTTGTTCAGATCAGTGGGATCGTAGAAGCCGAGAGGGTCCATGGCGACGCGATCACGGAACTGGACCGTGAGTTCCGGGTGCGCCTCCCAGGAGCCTGACGTGCGGTTCCTGATCAGGCGCTCGCGCTGGAACGATCCACCGCTGGAACGCAGCGTTTCCTTGACCATTGGCGTGCCGTCGCGAAGGTCAATGACAAGCATGCTTTCGTCATCGCCCATCCTTGCGATGCGCTCGACGCGCATCGTCGAGACATCGAGCGCTGAAATTGAAGTTGCGCCGTTCGTGCTGTCAGACTTGGTGATGATATATCGATTGGGATTGTTCACTGTTCCCGCGATATCAACAGATGTGTCGGCGCCGCCAAGCGTGATGCCGCAACCGCCTTCGCCGAGATTCTCCGCGTCGAGCTGGCCACCGAATGGTTGCGTGAACTCCGAACCGGTGAAGTCGGTGACGATGGTCTGGACCGTATAGGCCTTGCAGGCTCCGCGCGTGACTGGCTGGTCCGCCGCGAAGAGCAGCCGATCATTGCCAACGAAAGAAACCCCTCGCGGCCGCATTTCCCGCGAAGCGATGGTGGTGGGCGGCTTCGTCAGATCGTCCGCGTCCCAGACGTTGATGACCGGCCAGCGCTGCCCGTTCACGGCGACGAGCGCGGCGATATGCTTGCCGTCCGGCGAGATCGTCGCGCCAGTGATCGCGGGGTGACGGGCGAGGGCCTCGATGGGGAGCGGCGCCAACGGCAGCGGATCGGCGGCGGCCGACATCGACAGGGCGCTTGCCGCCAACAGGGCTAAGGCAGATTGCCAGACTTTCATGAATTCCTCTCCGCAGGGGCGCCTGGAGGGCGCGCGGGGCGCGTGCAGGCCCCTTGAGCCTAGGAAACGAATGTATCCGGGCAGGTCAAGTCGATCCTGCGTTCGATACAATATCTGGAAGGGCTGGCGGATGTGCCCCCGGAAAGGCGGGAGAACAGGCAATCTGACCCAATCGATGCCCAATATGCGGGCTGTTGCGTCCCGCTATGGTGTTCCGGCCACACCCGGCGGCGAAAACATAACATTCGTGTAGGGGATATGTTGCGGAGCCGTGAACGCGCGCCCTAAGGTGGCGGAAAGGTGACCAGAATGCGCCCAAAGGCCGTCTGGACCATCGCGCGGCGGCTGCAGCCGTCGGGAACAAAAAAAACGGGGTTTCGGAACATGGACACGAAGAAGAAGAGTTTCTGGCGCTCGAGCGCGATTCTGGCGGTGCTGGCCGGGGCGTCGGTCGCCACGCCGGCGGTGGCGCAGCAAGCGTCGACAGAGCCCAAGCCGGATGAGGCTGCGCCTGCGGCTGAATCGACGACTTCCACATCGGAAGACATCGTCGTCACCGGTTCGCGCATCCGCCGCAACGAGTTCACCTCGACTTCGCCCGTGCAGATCATCACCTCCGAGGCGACGACGCTTGAAGGCCTGATCGATCCTGCCGAAGTCCTGCAGACGTCGACTGTTGCGAACGGATCGCAGCAGATCAACAACCAGTTCACGGGCTTCGTCACGGACGGCGGCCCCGGCGCGCAGACGCTTTCGCTTCGCGGCCTCGGCGCCAACCGCACTCTGATCCTGCTGAACGGTCGCCGCCTCAATCCGGCGGGCACCCGCGGCGCGGTCTCCTCCGTCGACCTCAGCACGCTCCCGGGCTCAGTCATCGACCGTTACGAAATCCTGAAGGATGGCGCGTCCTCGATCTACGGTTCGGACGCCGTCGCCGGCGTTGTGAACGCGATCACGCGGACCAACCTCGATGGCGCCGTGGTTGGCGGCTCGCTGAACGTGCCGTTTGATGGCGGTGGCGAGAGCTACAATGTCGAAGGCTCTTTCGGGAACACGTTCGACAAGGGCCACTTCATGCTGGCCTTCGACTACACCCGCATCGAAGCCCTGAATTGGGGCGACCGGGACTACCTCGCCTGCGCCGAGGACTACGTCTTCAACCCAACTTCGGGCGCGCGCATCGACATCCTGGAAGGCGGCCAACCGAAGTGCTTCAACCTGCTCAGCCAGGTCGCTGACCGTCTTGGCTCAAGCTTCCCGGGCACGAACGGTCGCTTCACACCAGATTCAACCGCAGTAGCCGGCGGCGGCGCCCTCGGCCTCGACCTCGCCGGATGGCGTCGCGTGGGCCTCACCGTCGGACAGGTTGCAAACAACCTTTACGGTCTGCCCCTGAGCACGACACTCGCCACGAGCAGCCTGACGGCCACGCAACGGACCGCCATTGAAGCCGCCTGGCGCGCCACCACGGCGGCGGTTCCGTTCAACCCGTCGGTCTACGGCACCCGGAACGCCATCTCGCCGTCGGAACGTCTCAGCTTCTATGCGGATGGCGCCTTTGACATCACTGCGCACCAGGAAGTCTACGGCGAATTTCTCTACAACCAGCGCAAGTCCAGCCAGGACAGCCTGCGTCAGATCTTCCCGAACGTCTCCGCCGCAAACCCGAACAACCCGTTCGGGGTCACGTCGCGTAGCATCGTGACGATCACCACCGATCAGGACCAGCAGGTCGACTACTTCCGGGCCGTCGCCGGCATCCGCGGCGAAACCTTCCTTGAGGGCTGGAACTACGACATCTACGGCCAGTACGGAAAGTCGGACGCGGAATACACCGGTCTGTTCGTCTACAATGATCGCGTCAACGCCACGATCGGCTCCACCGGGTGCAACCAGGCGCTGATCACGATTTCTGGCGGCCAGTGCTCAGCGCTTCCGGCCAACGGAGTGAACTGGTTCAACCCGAACACGATCCTGACGGGCAACTACTCGGCGGCGGAGACGGCCTTCCTGTTCGGCCACGAAACCGGCACCACCGAGTACACGCAAACCCTTTTCCAGGGCAGCGTCTCGGGAGATCTGTTCGAACTTCCGGCGGGCCCGGTCGGCATCGCTGTCGGCGCGGAATACCGCAAGGAAGAGATCGACGACACGCCCGGGTTCAACGCCCGCAACAGCAATTACTGGGGCTCGACGACCGCTGGCCGCACGGCCGGCAGCGACACCGTCCAGGAGTGGTTCGCGGAAGGCGAAGTCCCGCTGCTGCGCGGATGGCGTCTCGCGGAGTCCCTGACCGTGAACGGTTCCTATCGTTACACGGATTATGACTCCTACGGTGACGACAGCACCCACAAACTGGGCGTCAACTGGCAGATCACCCCTGAGTATCGCGTCCGTGCGACGACGGGCACCTCGTTCCGCGCCCCGGCGCTGTTCGAGATGTTCCTCGCCAACCAGTCGGGTTTCCTCGGGCAGACCTCCATCGACCCTTGCCAAGCGGTCAACTACGGCGCTCAAGGACCGATCGTTCAGGCCAACTGCGATGCGATCACGACGGCGCTCGGCATTCCGAACGGAACGCTGACGGGCGGATCTTCGGCGACCGTGTTCACGGGCGGCGGCGGCGTGGGGGTTCTCGACGCAGAAACCTCGGATGCGCAGACGGTCGGCTTCATCTGGACGCCGAGCTTCGTCAACCTCTCCATCGCGTTGGATTACTTCAAGATCACGGTCAACGATCAGGTCGCACAGTTCGGCGCCGGAAACATCATCGGCGCCTGCTTGAACGACCCGGCGTACCCGGCCAACCCGTTCTGCTCGCTGTTCACGCGTCACCCCGGCACCAGCACGACGCCGGGGGTGATCAACACGGTCAGCAACGCGTACGTGAACCTGAACAAGCAGTACACGACGGGTCTCGACATGACCGTGCGGTACCAGAAGGAGTTCTCGTTCGGTCGCTTCACGGCGGACCTCCAGACCACCTGGACGTTTGACGACGAAATCACCTTCCGCACGGGCGCTGCACCCGAGGACTTCAACGGCGAGGTCATCGATCCCGACTTCACCGCAAACCTCGACCTGCGCTTCGACAAGGGTGACTTCACCTACTTCTGGAACGTCGACATGATCGGCAAGGCGTCCAACACCGAGGACTTCGGCGGCGACGTGTTCGGCTACCGTTCGTCCGGGCTGTCTGCGTACTACAAGCAGTACACAGAGTTCACGGCGGTGCATGACGCATCGATCCGTTACCGCAGCAACGACTGGACGTTCATCGCCGGCGTGCAGGACATCTTCGACGAACAACCCCCGGCGATCTCGACCGCCTCGGCGTTCGCGCGGATCGGCACGGTCACGACTGGCGCCTACGACATCCGCGGCCGTCGCGGATTCATCGAAGTCCAGCGCCGGTTCTAGTTCCGGTCGCCAGTGGCGAAATGAAGGGCGGCGGCGCTTTCGGGCGCCGCCGTTTTTCTTTTGCTGTGCATGGTTTTTCCCGCGCACGAAGGGGGATTGACGGGTGAGGCGGGAACGCCCATAAGCGCCGCCTTCCGGCGGATGCATCCGCAGGAATTTGCCGCGGGGTGGAGCAGCCCGGTAGCTCGTCAGGCTCATAACCTGAAGGTCGTCAGTTCAAATCTGGCCCCCGCACCCAACGGCGCCGTACCGAGGCGTCAGCGAAAACCCCGGCGGGTCACCGTCGGGGTTTTTTGTCTTCACGGCCGAAACGGCAGGGGATCGCACATGCAGTTCGACGCCATCGAGGGTCTCGGCTTTGTCGCCGGCCTGTTCGGGACGTTTGCGGCCGCGCCGCAGGGTCTGAAGATCCTGCGCACGCACTCGGCGCGCGACATCTCGCTGGCGACCTACCTCCTGGCCCTCGTCGGGGCGGCGCTCTGGGGCGCCTATGGCTATCTGGCGGGCTCGCCGGCCATCATGTTCTGGAACGCCGTGTCCGCGATCCTCAGCGCGTCGATCATCGCCCTTAAGATCCGCCATTCCGGGCCTGACCCGGAAGCGGGGCCCGGTGGAATCTAGGGCGGCATCTGACGAAACCGCAAAATCATATAAAGACTTCTTTATATCTTTATTGCCCGGCCGGGCGGAGCCTGCTAGACGCTCGCCCATATCAGGAGATCCAGATGTCCCTCGCCGAAGGCCCCAATCACGTTGTCCGCGACCTCTCGCTCGCTGAGTTCGGCCGCAAGGAAATCAGCCTCGCGGAAAGCGAAATGCCGGGCCTCATGGCCACCCGCGCCGAATACGACGCATCGCAACCGCTGAAGGGCGCGCGCATCGCCGGCTCCCTGCACATGACGATTCAAACGGCCGTGCTCATCGAGACGCTGAAGCACCTCGGCGCCGACATCCGCTGGGTCTCGTGCAACATCTACTCGACGCAGGACCACGCCGCCGCAGCAATCGCCGCCGCCGGCATCCCGGTCTTCGCGTGGAAGGGCGAGAGCCTCACCGACTACTGGGACTACACCGCGCGTCTCTTTGACTGGCATGGCGGTGGAACACCGAACATGATCCTCGACGACGGCGGCGACGCGACGATGTACGTGCACCTGGGCCTGCGCGCCGAGAACGGCGACACCGCGTTCCTCGACAAGCCGGGCTCTGAAGAAGAGGAAGTGTTCTTCGCGCTCCTGAAGAAGAAGCTCGCCGAAAAGCCGAAGGGCTATTTCGCGGGTCTCGCGGGCGCCATCAAGGGCGTGTCGGAAGAGACCACCACGGGCGTCCACCGCCTCTACATCATGGCCAAGGAAGGCAAGCTGCTCTTCCCGGCGATCAACGTGAACGACAGCGTGACGAAGTCGAAATTCGACAACCTCTACGGCTGCCGTGAATCGCTCGTCGACGGCATCCGTCGCGGCACCGATGTGATGATGTCCGGCAAGGTGGCGATGGTCGCGGGCTACGGCGACGTGGGCAAGGGCTCGGCGGCGTCGCTGCGCCAGGCCGGCTGCCGCGTGCTCGTCTCCGAAATCGATCCGATCTGCGCGCTGCAGGCGGCGATGGAAGGCTATGAAGTGGTGACGATGGAAGAGGCCGCGCCGCGCGCCGACATCTTCTGCACCGCCACCGGCAACAAGGACGTGATCACGATCGACCACATGCGCGCGATGAAGGATCGCGCGATCATCTGCAACATCGGCCACTTCGACAACGAGATCCAGGTGGCGGCGCTGAAGAACTACAAATGGTCGAACATCAAGCCGCAGGTCGACGAGATCGAGATGGCCGACGGCAAGCGCATCATCCTTCTGTCAGAAGGCCGCCTCGTGAACCTCGGCAACGCCATGGGCCACCCGAGCTTCGTGATGAGCGCCTCGTTCACGAACCAGACGCTCGCGCAGATCGAACTCTGGAACAACCACGCGAAGTACGAGCGTCAGGTCTACACGCTGCCGAAGCATCTCGATGAAAAAGTCGCGCTGCTGCACCTCTCGAAGGTCGGCGCCACGCTGACGAAGCTGCGCCCCGACCAGAGCGACTATCTCGGCGTCCCACCGCAGGGGCCGTTCAAGCCGGATCATTACCGGTATTGATGGGCGCACGCCATCGCGTGAATTGCGCGGGAGACGACCATTGAAGCGGCGCGTATCGGAAGAGTTCGCCAAACCGTTCGCGGAAGGTGAGCGTCGGACGTTCGCGCCGACTTTGGTCGAGGATCGCGCTTCGGATCTGCGCTATCAGATCGTCTCCGAGGACATCTACCGTCCTCCGGTCAGCATTAAATGGCAGGAACGCAGCCGCCGGCAGCGCGAAGGCGTGTATGGTGCGGAGCCCAACGCGGGACTACTCTACGGCCTGCCTCGCAAGCCGCTCGCAGGACCCAACACCTTCACTCTGCACGGCTCGCCGCAGTGTCTAACCGATCTATACGACTTTCATGGCTCGTTCCTTGTTTCCGATCGCCTCCATGCGTTGCTCGTAGCCGTCGATCCCCAAGGGTTCGAGTCTACGCCCGCATCGGTGGCGACAGGCCGAAGCAAACAGGCCCACGATTACCATCTGCTGTTACCGTCGCGCGTAGTCGAAGCGTATGACGCAGATCGCAATTCGTTCTACATTGAAAGCACAGGAAGTGCGGCCCGTCCCCACAAGTGGTTCTACAAACTGGACCACAACTATTTTATCGATGCATCGGAGGTGGGAGAGGCGGCGTCATTCTTCGACAATATCACGGGGGACTGGTTCTGGAGTGCTGATCTCATCGAGCAAGCGCAAAAGGCCGGGATGGAAGGCCTACGATTTCAGACCCCGCACGGGGTCTTGCAGCCCCATTCCTACGTCAACGCGGACGGAGTCAAAATCGCCAGTCGTCTGGAGAAATCTCTTCATTGGGCAGCGAGTCTCGGCAAGGCGGGGTATGGACCAGAACAAAATGCACCTGTCGGGAAACTCCCCAAGGCAATAGATCCCGACGCCGCCGATCCAGAGTTCACGTATCGACACCACGTCAACGCAGATCGCTCGGAAGGCGGAATCGTCTGCGAGGCTTCCCTGCTTCACGCAAGCGTTCACGTAGCAGCTACCGCCACGATCGCGCCGCTCGTCACCATCGGCCACAAGTCTGTCGTGCTGGACGAGGCTCGCGTTGGCGCCCGGTGCTCGCTCGGCTCCGGCATGCTCATCGGCGCTCGGTCGCGAATAAGTTTCAGCCTCATCGGCGAAGGCGTTTGTATCGGCGACGACGTCAACATCAGCTTTTCCCACATAGGCGCCTACTGCACGATCGCGGACGGTGCGACGGTCGGCGGGGGATACTATTCTTTCGGTGGCTACATTGGTCAGCATTGCTGGATTGGCGCTGGCGCGGACATCGGACACAGCTCCTATCTTGGCATGAGCGCCGCAGTGCTTGCCGGCGCCTCGATCGCAACCGGCGCGAGGGTCGAGGAGTCGGCGGTCGTCGGAGAACGCGCCAAGGTCGGTACCGACAGCCGCGTCGGCAACTCCGCGAACATCGGGGCAGATTGCGTTATCGGTGATGGCTCAATCGTGGATGTTAAGTCGGTGCTCGGGGAACGCGTCGAGATCGGCCATTCCACCCGCATTCAATGGGAATGCAAGGTTGGCGATGCCAGCAAGATCGACGACGAGGTGTTCATCGGCGCCGAAACGAGGATCGGCGCCAATGTGCGGATTGGCGCCTGTACCAGGATCGGTCGTAACGTCACGATAGGGGATGGCGCGGAGATTGGTGAATGGGCCGATATACGCGACAATGCCGTCATAAAGCCAAAAGGCAAAGTTGTCGCCGACACGCGCATTCGCGAGAGGCCGGTGTCCAAAAAGGCGCCAAAATCAGAATCATAAGTCTGCGCCTCTAAAAAATTGGCGCGAAAGTCACGAAGCTACGCCCTGACCAGCCCGAGTATTCGGCAAGGAGCTAGCTTGACCGATTCGGGTCGAGCACCTCCTCCAACGTCCACCGCAGCGTCTCGTCGCGCGGCGCGTCGGGCTCGTGCACATCGAAGGCGGCATTGGCGTCCCGCAGGGCGATCCGGTGCAGGCGGTCCATGTCGGCCTCGATCTTCGCGCGCAGCGCAGCCGTCATCACCAGTTCCAGCACGCCTTGAAAGCGGATGATCTCCGCGCGCCAACCGGGCTTCGGTTCCTCGCGCCGGGTCCACGCCAATTTGAGCATGTGCTCGATGATCAGGGCGACATAGCTCGAAGCCTCCCGCAGGTCCCGCTTCCCCAAGTCCTCCACCTCCTCGGCCACCCGCTCCCAGTCGATGACATTGGAGCGCCCGCCCGCCTTGCCCGCCGCGCGCAGGGCCGCCGCCTGCTCCTGGGTCCAGACGTAGAAGTCCCGGTCGTAGAGATCGTCGATCACCATGTGCGGATTTTACCACAGCGGCAGGAGGCCTCCAATCGCGGCCGGCCCGTCCGGACTTGTCCGTGACTACTTCTGCGCCTGTGCCTCCGGCGCGGCCGGTTCGGGGGCGGCGGGTTCCACGACAGCCGGCGTCGCGTGCGCCGCTTCCGGCGCCGGCTCAACAGGCGCTTTCGGCGCCTGCCGCGCGTAGATCGCCATCGGCGTCATCGTGTACGGCTTGGCGTCGGCCTCGCCTGCGCCTTCGAGCACGCCGGCGGCGTTCTTCTTCATGTCGCCCAGCGCATAGCCGCCTGAGTCCTCGAGCCGGATGGCGTCCTCGCTGATCACCTCCCAGCGCGCCAGCGTCACCAGCATCGGGTACGTCACGGTGCAGCCAACGCCTGCCTCGACGGCGTGCACGTCGGGCGCGCCTTCGACGACCTCGTCATGCAGGGTCAGGATGCACAGTGCAGGCGCCGCCTCCGCTCCCGCGAACACATAGACCCCGGCGAACTCCGCAGCGTCCGCGTACTTGACTGCCGGCGCGGGCGGGGAGGCCGCTTTCGTCGCCGGCTTGCAGGCCGCGAGCAGGAGCAAGAGAGCAAGTGGGAGATGGCGCAAGGCGACGGCTCCGTGAGGGGCGTCAGTAGGCCGCTCTTCGCGCCATCGTGCAAGCATCGCCGTCCAGTGAACTCGGGCCGCGACAGCCGCCGACTCGGTGAGCTAGAAGCGCCGACGCACCTCGCCTTCCGACCGGAACCTCCATGCGCATTTCAGCGACCCAGCGGGTGACGCACTATCTCGGCGCGGCCGTGTTCCTGTTCGTCGTGTTCGTGGGCGTCATCGTGCTGCAGGGCGCGGTGCATGGCGCGCTGCGCAATGCGGGCGTGCCGGGCGGGCTTTCGCTGCTGATCTCGGGCGCGGCCGTTTTCGGCGGCGTGGTCGGCGGGTTCGGCCTCTTTCGCGCCTGGCTTGCGCTTGACCTCAGGCGTGCGGAGGACGAGCGCGATCGCCTCGGCCTGCCGGTCGGCCCGTGCTGCATCGTCTGGCGCGGCGAGGATGGGGCGGAGATGCCGTGGTCGCTGGCGCAGCCGATCCGCGTGCATTTCCCCAGGATCGCGCGGCGTTTCGGCGTGGAAGGGGTGGCGATCGTCGAATTCGACATCGCGCCCGAAGGCCAGGTGAAAAACATCCACTGCATCGACGTCTGGCCGTCGCAGATATTCTTCGACGCGGCGCGCGCCGCGCTGAAGGACGCGCGATTCGTCGCGCGCGCCGGCGAGCGCCCGCGATTCGGGCCCTCCTACCGCATGCCGTTCGTGTTTCGTATCCAGGGCGCCGCCCGCGTCACCGACCGCGGCCGCCGCGCGCGCCGCGGCGGCAAGCCGAAATCGCGCTGACTTAAGCCTTCCTGAACCATCCCTGTCGTTCCGTTGCCGACGAGCGCCTTCCTGTACGGGCGCGCATCGTCCAAGCTTGCCGCGAATCCGTTGTGATTCGTTGCGCTAACCGAGGCTGCAGACATGGACGGATCCATCGCGCCGACACTGGTCACCGCGGGCGCTTCCGCAGTTGCGATCGCGGCGTTGCTCTGGGCGCTGCGCGTCACCGACGGCGCGCGCGGGATGGTCGCGCGTTCCAAGGAGAAGATCGCCGAACTCGAACTGAAACTTGCGCGTGCGGATTCCATCTTCGGCGCCCACCCGGGCGCAGTGATCATCTGGGAAGACGGCGTCGAGGCTGACGAGGGTCCCGGCGCGGCGCTCGACAAGGTCGTCGACTGGGGCAAGCCGCGCGCCTACGGCTCCTCGCTCGCGCTTGCGAGCCTCATCCGTTTCTCCGACACCTCGATGGCCGCCGATACCGCGGTGCGCATCCTGCAGGGTCTTTCCGGGTTCGAAGGCAAGGACGTCACGGGGCGGCCCGCGCGACTTGCGCCCGCACTCATGCGGCTGCGCCGTGAAGGCGCGCCGTTCTCCATCACCATCTCCACGCCGGGCGGCGTCTTCGTCGAAATCGACGGGCGCACGGCCGGCGCGCGCGCCGTCGTGTGGATCGTCGATTCCAGCGTGAAGGGTGTCGAGCAGGGCGGCGCGAACGGCCGCCTCGAAGGTGACCCCAATCTCGCGATCGCGCGCGATCCCGCGAGCTTTCTGGAAATGCTGCAGCACGCGCCGTTCCTGGCGTGGCGCGTCACCGACGGCGGCAAGCTCGACTGGGCCAACGACGCCTATCTCGCCGCGCTCGAGACGAAGACGCTTGATCACGCGGTCGCGCGCAATGTGCTGATCGACCAGGCCGCCGCCGAACAGGCGCGCCGGGTCATCGACACGCACGAGGACGTCGAGGAGCTGCGCCACGTCGTCATCGGCGGCACGCGCCGCGCGCTGCGCGTGGTGATGTTCCCGATCTCCGGCGGCGCCGGCGGCATGGCGTTCGACGTCACGGAAGCCGAAGGCCTGCGCGAGGATTTCTCCCGCCACGTCGCCGCGCACGACGAGACGCTCAACCACCTCGCCGAGGGCGTGGCGGTGTTCGGCCCCGACAAGCGCCTCGTGTTCCACAACCGCGCGTTCGCGGCGATGTGGAAGCTCGACGGCGCGTTCCTCGCCGACGGCCCCTCGCACGCGCAATGGCTCGATGAACTGAAGGCCAAGCGCATGCTGCCGTTCCACGGCAGTTTCGCCGAATGGCGCGCGGGCGAACTCGCGCTCTATCAGGAAGTTTCGCACCTGCCGGAAGAAAGCTGGAACCTAGAGGACGGGCGCATGCTGCGCATCGCGCGCCAGCGTCACCCGATGGGTGGCCTGCTGCTCGTGTTCTCCGACATCACCAGCGAACAGACGCTGCGCGGCGAGTATCACAATCTCGAAAAGGTCCAGCAGGCCGCACTCGACAAGCTGCACGAGGGCGTTGCGGTGTTCGGCGCCGACGGGCGCATGCGCCTCGCGAACGCGGCGTTCATGTCCATGTGGGCGCTGGACGCATCGGAATTCCCCAACGGCGCCGACTTCGAGAACATCATCGAAGCGTGCGTGCCGCTCTATCATGATCGCGACGTGTGGAAGGCCATGAAGGCCCGCATCACCGATCCGAGCCCGACCTCGCGGCGCGAGGACGCCGGCGAAATGCGCCGCTCCGACGGCGTGATTGTCCAGTTCCTGACACGGCCGTTGCCGGATGGGGCGACGCTGGTTGCGTTCCTCGACATCACCGCCTCGCGCAACGTCGAGAACGCGCTGCGTGAACGCGGCGACGCGCTCGAGGCGGCGGACCGGCTGAAGACCGAATTCGTGCAGAACGTCTCCGTGCAGCTGCGCGATCCGCTGCAGACGATCACGGGCTACGCCGACATGCTCGCCGGCCGTATGGCGGGGCCCCTCAACGACCGCCAGCAGGCGCAGGTCGACAACGTCGTCACCGCTTCCTCACACCTCACCAAGCTAATCGACAACGTGCTGGACTTGGCGATGATCGAGGCGGGCGAGGTGGCGCTGGAAGTGTCCGACGTCGATATCTTCGCCGTGGTGCGCGAGGCGGCGGGCGCGGCGTCGAGCGCCAAGGCGACCGAAGTGCCGATCAAGATCGAGTGCGACAAGAAGATCGGCACGATCGCCGGCGACGAAAAGCGCATCCGCCAGATCCTGTTCAATCTCGTGTCCAACGCCCACCGCTTCACCGAGCGCGGCGACACGATCACCATCGGCGCCGAGCGCCTCGACTCCATGATCCGCTTCTGGGTGTCGGACACCGGGCGCGGCATGGCCTACGAGCAGCAGGCGACCGCCTTCGACAATTTCAAGTCCGGCGACAACGGCGGGGCGGGCCTCGGGCTAGCGCTCGTGCGCTCCTTCGCGGAGCTGCACCACGGCTGGGTCTCGCTGCAGTCCGAACCGGGCGAGGGCACGACGGTGAGCGTGAACCTGCCGACCGCGATGACGTTGTCGATCGCCGCGGAGTAACGCGCGGGATTGTCAGCGGCGCGTTCTTCCCGCATGTGCGGCGCATGACCGTTCCGGCGAAGGTCGGCGGCCTTACGCAAGGGAAGGAAAACCCGCATGTTTTCGCACATCATGGTCGGCACGAACGACCTCGACAAATCCAAGTCGTTCTATGACGCGGTGCTCGGCACGCTCGGCGTGCCGCCGGCTTTCGTCGACGGCCACCGCATTTTCTACATGACGCCCACGGGCGTGTTTTCAGTGTCGAAGCCGATCAACGGCGCGGCCGCGACGTTCGCCAACGGCGGCACGGTGGGCTTTGCCTGCAGCTCGCCCGAACAGGCCGACGCCTGGCATGCGGCGGGCGTCGCCAACGGCGGCAAGTCCTGCGAAGACCCGCCGGGCGTGCGCGAAGGCGGCATGGGCAAGCTCTATCTCGCCTATCTGCGCGATCCCGACGGCAACAAGCTGTGCGCCCTGCACCGCATGGGCTGACCCGTCGCTTCCGCGCCGCCGGCCTTGAAGGGCCGTGCGCCGCGAACGCGGGCCTTCCTCGGGTCTTCCTCGGGACTTCAGGGACGCGGGGCCCAGTTTCCGTCGGCGTCTTTCGTAATGACGGTGACGCTCGCGGGATCAAACGCCGCGAGGTCCTGCCCGAGATCGAACAGCCACGCATAGCCCTGGCGGATGCGCCAGTAGCGCGCGGAATCCTCGTCGAGGCCAAGCGGACCGCACGCGGCGATCGGCTCGTCCTTGGGCATGCGCGCGCGGGCCGCCGCGGTCGGCGCGATCACCAGCGCGTCAGCGGGCCATCCGTCAAAGCCGGCGGAGCGGATCTCGCACGTCGCGCGTTCCGCCGAGGGCAACGCCGCGATCTGTTCCTTCAGCGCGCCCTGCGGATCGGGATCGACGCCGAACAGGCGGATGATTTCGTCCTCCGTCGAATGCCCCATCGCGGACGTCTCGTATGAAATGGTGGCGCTGTGCGCGCCGCCCGCGTAGCCGAGTTTCGTCGTCACCTCGCCGCACCTGGCCGCGCTGTAGATCAGCGCCTCGTCGCCCGGCAGCATCGTCTCGTTCACGGACGCGGTGCAGCCTTCGGGATATTCGACACTCTGTGCGCCCTCGGCGTGGTCCAGCAGCAACAACGCCGTGCGCTGGCACAGCCCCGTGCCCGGCAGGCGCGGGCCGTCATCGGGGCAGGCGGCTTCCGCGGCCCTGCTGGCGGCTTCCTCGGTGGCCCGCGGTCCGCATGACACGCATATCGCGAGCGCGCCGATCGCCGCGATCACTCCAAATCTCATGGTTTCCCCCTCGAAGCGTACCGGCCGACGGGCACGGCCCCGTGTTGCCGTAACGGGCGCGCGCCGTTATGAAAAGCCGTCATGGCGATCCGGCTCACGAAACGCGCAACCAAGACCATTCCCCTTCCGGGGCCGATGGCGCGCGGGCGTGTGATCGCACACTAGGCCCACACCCATCAGCCCCGCTGGACGACGGACGGGGCGCTTTCCACGCTTCGTCTCCGGCCACATCCGAGGAGACCCGCGCGTGACGCAGACCAAGTCCACTCCCATGATCGCCGTGATCGGCGCGACCGGCGCCGTCGGCGCGGAAATGCTCGCCTGCCTGGAAACGATGGCGCCCGCCGGCGCGCAGGTGCGTCTGTTTGCGTCCGAACGCTCCGTGGGCAAGACGGCGCTGTTCCGCGGCGCGCCGGTGGCGATGCAGGCGCTGACGCCGGATGCGTTCGACGGCGTCGATGTGGCGCTGTTTGCCTCCTCGAAGGAGGTGTCGCGCGCGTTCGCGCCGGTCGCGCGCGAGAAGGGCGCCGTCGTCGTCGACAATTCCTCCGCCTACCGCATGGATCCCGAGACGCCGCTCGTGGTGCCCGAGATCAACGGCGCGTTGCTCGCCGCGCGGCCGGACCTCATCGCCAATCCGAACTGCACCGCCGCGATCATGGCGATGGCGCTCTGGCCGCTTCACAATATCTCGCCGGTCCGCCGTGTCGTCGCCTCGACCTATCAGGCGGCGTCCGGCGCGGGCGCTGCGGCGATGGAAGAGCTTGAAGCCTCCACGCGCGCGTATCTCGCAGGCGAAAACTACGCGCCGAAAGTGCTGCCGCACCCGTATGCCTTCAACGTGTTCAGCCACAACGACGCCATCGAAATCGCCAGCGGCTACAACGGCGAAGAGCTCAAGGTGATGGCCGAGCTGCGCAAGATCATGACCGCGCCGGACATGCGCATCGGCATCACCTGCGTGCGCGTGCCGGTGCTGCGTGCACACGTGATCTCGATGAGCGTGGAGACCGATGCGCCGATCGGCCTCGACGATGCGCGCCGCGTGCTTGCGGCGGCGCCGGGCGTGAAGGTGGTGGACGATCGCGCGCGCAATCATTTCCCCATGCCGATCGAATCGAGCGGCAAGGACGATGTGCTCGTCGGGCGCCTGCGGCAGGATCTGAGCGATCCGAGCGGGCGCACGATGATGGTGTTCGCCAGCGGCGATCAGCTGCGCAAGGGCGCGGCGCTCAACGCCGTGCAGATCGCGGCGGCGCAGGAGGGGTGGACCTGAAGCATTTCCGATGAAGTGGATGCCGGTTCATCGACAGAAAATGCGCCCAACAAGGGTCTGGAAAACATGGTTTCCCGCAGCTTCATGATGCGACTTGGACGTTCGGCCTAGGTGTCGTTTCTGAGGGCGTTGTTCAGCGTTTGAGTTGAAGCGCTTCGATTG